>JANYFI010000172.1 GCA_025362765.1 Ferruginibacter sp.
AAAAATAAAAATTAAGAATTAAGGGTATTGCAATATCCCAATATCTAAATAACAAAATATGGAATACAGGCAATTAGGCAACTCGGGTTTAACCGTTCCCGTGTTAAGTTTCGGTACTGCGACTTTTGGAGGTGGCAATGAATTTTTTAAAGCCTGGGGAAGTACACAGGTAGACGAGGCCACGCATATGGTAAACCTTTGTTTGGATGAAGGCGTAAATTTATTTGATACAGCCAATGTTTATTCAGCAGGTGCGGCGGAGGAAATTTTGGGTAACGCCATTAAAGGAAAAAGGAACCAGGTATTGATTTCTACCAAGGCTACTTTTCCTATGTCGGATGAATTGAATGATCACGGATCATCCAGGATACATTTAGTAAAAGCCTGCGAAGACAGCCTGCGACGGCTGGATACAGACCATATCGATATTTACCACATGCATGGTTTTGATGCTGTAGCACCGGTGGAGGAAACATTGAAGGCATTGGATAACCTGGTGCAGTCTGGCAAAGTGAGATACATCGCCTGTTCAAATTTTTCAGGCTGGCATTTGATGAAATCCCTGTCTGTTTCAGAGCGCTATGGTTGGTCGAAGTACATCGCCCAGCAGGCGTATTACTCTTTATTGTGCCGGGATTTTGAATCGGAGTTGATGCCATTGGGAATCGATCAGCACATTGGTACGATAGTTTGGAGTCCATTGTCAAGTGGTATGCTTACGGGAAAATACAACCGTAACCAGCCTTTGCCACCAGATGCGAGGGTAGCGCAGGGAGGCAGTCCTGTACCCACTGAACCTGCTGATTTGGAAAGATTGTACACCATTGTTGATGCATTAAAAGAAGTGGCTGCAGAAGTGAATAAAACGGTAGCGCAGGTTTCCCTGAACTGGTTATTGCAAAGGCCCACCGTTGCAAATATTATTGTAGGAGCAAGAAATGAAGAACAGTTAAAACAAAACCTTGGCGCAGTTGGCTGGAACCTTACTTTGGACCAGGTGAAAAAATTAGATCTAGCAAGCAATGTGCGATTGGCCTACCCTTACTGGCACCAGGCGCAGTTTCCCATGCTGAAATTATTACCGGATTTGTATACTGGTAAGAAATAAAATGCATCCTGAATTACACTAATTAATACGGATTACACTAATTTTTTTCTTTCTAATTTTTTAAAAATTAAAGAGCATGATTGCTTCTGCCAGGTTCATTTTAGTTAGTTTTTTATCGACAGTTCTTTTTTTTGCATGCAAAACTCCCACACCTGAATTTGATACCGTAAAAATAACCGGTGGCACTATTTCAGGGTCTGTAAATAAAACTGCAGATATCCATATTTTTAAAGGCGTACCTTTTGCCGCACCGCCTGTAGGCAACCTGCGCTGGAAGGCACCTCAGCCGGTAAACCCGTGGACCGGAGTTTTGACCTGTACTGCATTTAGCGCAAGTCCTATGCAGGGAGCACCCGTACCTTTTAGCATGTGGACAAAGGAATTTTTAATACCAGCTGCACCCATTAATGAAGATTGCCTGTATTTAAATATATGGACTGGCGCAAAAAAGCGTCTGGAAAAACGCCCGGTAATTGTTTGGATTTATGGTGGTGGATTTAGCAGCGGGGGAGCTGGCGCACCTATTTATGATGGGGAAGCTATGGCTAAAAAAGGAGTTGTTTTTGTGAGCTTTAATTACAGGGTAGGGATATTTGGATTTTTTGCTCATCCCGAACTTACAAAGGAATCCGGTAACAATGCATCAGGTAATTATGGCCTTATGGACCAGGTAGCAGCGCTGCAATGGATAAACAAAAATATTGACCAATTTGGGGGAGACCCGAATAACGTAACTGTTGCGGGACAGTCTGCGGGTTCAATGAGCGTGAATGGTATGGTGGCTTCTCCGCTTACCAAAAATTTGTTTCAGAAAGCGATTGGTGAAAGCGGGGCAAGCGTTGTTTCCCAGGGAATGGCTGAAGGCAATACATTGTCCGAAGCAGAAGCGGATGGCGTAAAAACAGCTGCCGCCTTAAAAGCAAATTCACTGGCTGATTT
>JANYFI010000182.1 GCA_025362765.1 Ferruginibacter sp.
CGAAGCAGAGCCGTTAGAAAAGATTGCAGTACTAACAAAGTTGTTTAAATATTTTACCAAGGCATTACCATTAACAAAGAAAGCGGTTGATTATTTAGAAGGCAGAGCCATCAATTATAAATTACATGAAGTTGGTTGCAACGCCGGCGACTGGCACCATAAGTTAAACGAGAAAAATTTTGTTGCAAGCTGTGAACAATGCGGTTTACTGAAAGCGAGACCAGCGAATGGTTTTAATGTGTGGGCAAAAGATTGCATCATCTTCCCTTTAAAGAATGCAGAAAATAAAATTGTAAGCCTGTACGGCAGAAGCATTACCAACAATGAAGAAAGCAGGCATTTTTATTTAAGCAACAGAAGCGGACTTTATCCAGGCTATCCAAAAGCGGAAACGAAAAAATTAATTGTAGTTGAAAGTATAATTGATGCAGCTTCCTTACTACAACAAAAAGAAATAGCTGAAAGCTTTACTATACTTGCATTGTACGGCACAAACGGACTAACCGAAGAACATGGCAAAGCCATTATTGAGTTACCACAGTTGGAGGAAATTATTTTAATGCTCAACGCAGATGATGCAGGAGCAGCCGCTACACACAAACATGCACATGTATTACAGGCATTGCTTCCACACTTACAAATTACACAAGTACATATACCAACAGGCGAGGACGTAAACAGTTTATTGCAAAGCCATGACGACCCAAAAATATTATCTGACTTAATCGAACAGCGAACCGATTTTTTATTTTCAATTGAAAAAGAAAAATCCGAAATCACCCCTGCAGCCGGGCAAAGCAAATTAGATACAAGAAACAACGAACTTTTAATTTACGATAACTGTGAACTGTATTTTGAAATCTTAGGCGGCATAAAGATTACAGGACTGGACCGGATGAAAGTAACCTTGAAAGTGCAGCACAAAGAAAAAACCAATCATCCGCAGTGGTACAGCATAGACTTATACAACCAGGTGCAAAGAGAGCAGACAATAAACAATGTAGCAGAAACTTTAGAACTCAGCAGCCAGCAAACCACCAATACATTTATAAACCTCATTACTGAATTAGAGAACCACAGAATAAAAAAAATAGAAGCACTGCAACCCAAAGAAAAGCCACAGCACGAACTCACTCCAGCCCAAAGAACAGCAGCCATCAACGAACTAAAGAAACCAAATTTATTACAGCGTACCGCTGATATGATAGCATTGACGGGCATTGTAGGCGAAGCCAGTAATAGTATGATAGCTTACTTAGTTTACTGTACAAGAAAGCAACCCATACCCTTACACATCATGTTTTTAGGAAGCAGCGGCAGCGGTAAAACTTATCTACAGGAAAGAATAAGTGAACTGATACCGGCAGAGGATAAAATAGAGATTACCCAAATAACAGAAAACGCTTTGTATTATTTTAAGCAGGACGAGTTAAAAAACAAACTCATTTTGATAGAAGATTTAGACGGGGCAATGACAGTATTTTATCCGCTGAGAGAATTACAAACCAAAAGAAAAATCACCAAAACAGTAACACTAAAAGACAGCAAAGGGAATTTAAAAACGATTACGCTGACTGTAGAAGGCCCTGTAAGTGTAAGCGGCTGCACCACCAAAGAAAAGATTTACGAAGACAATGCCAACCGCTGCATCCTGCTGTACACAGACCAGAGCCGGGAACAGGACAAAAAAATAAATGAGTATCAAACCAAATTATCAGGCGGAGAAATAAACAGGGAAAGAGAAAAGCAGTACAAGGAATTATTTAAAAATATCCAAAGCGTTTTACGGCCCATCAACATTATAAACCCTTTTGCAAAATACATTGAGTTGCCGGAGCAGGTTTTTAAACCAAGGCGAACAATGACTTTATTATTGGGATTTATAGAAGCTGTAACGTTTTATCACCAGTACCAAAGAGAAGTAAAGAAAGACAGCAACAGCCAGTTATTTATTGAAACAACTATTGAAGATATAGAAGCAGCGTTTAATTTATTGAAAGATGTTTTGTTTAGCAAGAGCGATGAACTGACACAGGTAACAAGAGGGTTTTTAGAAAAGCTGAAACAGCACCTGACCGAAAATAAAATAGAAAGTTTTACAGCCCAACAAATAAGAAAAGTATTTAGAGTAGAGCCAAGAACGATACAGCGATACATCAGGGAGTTAAAACAATACGGCTTTATCAAGCCTGTGAGCGGCTTTGTACACCGGAAAGGCTTTGAGTACACCATAGCAGATGCAAACGAGTACAGTCAGCTTAAAAGCGAAATAGACACACATTTACAAAGCATTGTTGAGCAACTACGAAAATTATAAAGTGTACTGCGACAGCGACACTACTACGACAATCGAACCACTGTCGCAGCAAAACACAATGCAGTAAAGGCTTTTAGCTACTGCGACAACTGCGACATCGGAAAAGACCAGTACAAAATTTTATTCCAAACAATTATTTATGAAAAAGAAACCAACCAGGTTGCAAAGCAGCCAGTACATTTTATTGCTTGAAAGTTTTACGCAGTGGTTACAGTTGTTAAATTATTCTGTGTTCAGCATACCGGCATTAAGCAGCACCGTACAAAGTTTTTTATTGTACCAGGAAGCAACCGGAAAAATAATATTAGAACAGTTGATGGCAGG
>JANYFI010000197.1 GCA_025362765.1 Ferruginibacter sp.
GCAGGCAGTGCCAATGCGTTGCTGGGTAAAGTGCTGGTAACAGAAAAGAAATGGCAACCCGCAATTACAGTGCTAATGAGTGTGCTTCCCTCTTATTCACTACTCACCAATTATGCTGATTTGTACAATCCCGCCAACGTGCAGAATGCAGAAAATATATTTGCGGTAAGGTTTAAAAAAGGATTGAGCCCGTCTGAAGGCAATACTTTTTTTACCGATATGGTGCCCACTACTTTTTATTATAACGGTACTACTTATGGCGGTTCTTATAATAACCGGCCTACTAAAAACCTGGCAGCCGCTTATGAAGGGGGTGACAATCGTTTTGCAGCTTCAATGGATTCTTCTTATCCTGCGAGTAGTAGTTCCATAGTAAAAGGTAATTATGTAAAGAAATACCTGGATGTGCCCGGCGCTACAAGTGATGAAGGCAGCAGTTTTTATGTGTTGCGCTATGCAGACGTGTTGCTTTTGCTGGCTGAAGCAATGAATGAAACTGCTTACAGCGCTGCTGATGGCGCAGGTACTGCGTTTGGCTACCTCAACCAGGTGAGAACCCGTGCTGGTTTGCCGACTAAAGATGCAGGGGCATTGCCAACACAAGATGCATTCAGGGATGCCATTTTCAGCGAGCGACGGGTAGAGCTTGCATTTGAAAACGACCGTTGGTTTGACCTGGTACGTTATTCAAAAGGGCTGGCGATACTACAGGCGCATTTATTAAACGAATATGCATTGTCAACACCGGTGTTAACAGCGAATCGTTTATTATATCCTGTTCCGCAACGGGAAGTGGACTTGTATAATAACCCGGCTACTTTTCCGCAAAATCCACAATAGGATGAATTAACCGGAGATTTTGAACGGCGGTTATTCATCTTGAGACATAAGAAATCTTACCATCATTTTTGCATCAATGTTTTTACGCCTTCATGTGTATGCAAATTCAGAGGTGCATGAATGATGGTCAGGCAGGGTGATTTTGTTTCTTTACTCGGGTGTAAGTAATTTGATGAGAAAGTAAGTTATGCCCACACCAAAGTTGTTAGTACAGGCGAAAAGGCGCAATTAAAATTTGCAAATCATAGACCACGGCAATTAGTCCGGCATAATAAGTCCGTAGCTCAGTTTACGTCTTAATGCTGGTGTGGCTTTCTGTATGGTTTTGTGTTGGACAGGTGGGTGTACTCCCCCTCGCTTATCCTGCCGGAGGTAGTTTTTTGTATTGCCTGTTTCTTGAAATTGAGTGGTAAAATCTTAACTCAAAATTACTCTGCTGTTGTGGGGTCAATTATTGTCATGACTTCACTTACTGAATTTGCAGGAAAACCTCCTTGCTTTGCATGTTCACGAACCATTTCTTCGTTAGGAGCAATGTAAACACAATAAATTTTATCCCCTGTCACATAACTTTGTAACCACTGAATTTGAGGCCCCAGGTTACTTAATACTCCGCAAGATGTTTGAGAAATGCCTTTTAATTGTTCGGTAGTCAATTTACCTGCACCGGGGATTTCTCTTTCAATTACATACTTTGGCATAATGATAGATTTAAAACTTGGTTCCTACTCATATGGCTTTTCGGTTTCGCCCCGTTTTTTTTAATGGTAGCTGGTCTCCAATTTTATTTGTAAATCTAATAAATTGTTTGTTGGATAGAAACTGTCTAAGCAGAAACTCATGTTGCACCCAGCGGTTCATAAATACACTGCCAGTTAAACTTTTCCATAACGATTTCAGGTTGGCGATGTGGCGGTATTTTAAAGTCGTCAGTCCTTAACCGAAGCTAAATTTAAACATAAAAGTTCATTGTTTATTCTATTTCCAGGTGCATTTTGAGCAGTGGTTGGTTTCCCCACCAACTACTCGTAGCTGCGACAATATTAAATGCACCCAATAAACGGGCAAACAAGATAAATTTCATATTTTTAGTGGCTCAGTAATACGTAAAAAAAGCATACCGCTATATGAAATTTACATGGAAAATATTTTGTGCTGTTGTTGTGTGTGGTGGATTAATATTCCTGTTATCACAAACGCTGCACACCAATAACGAAGGCATGCAGGCTTCAACACAATTGCCCGACTCGGTTAGCTACAATTTTGATATTCGCCCTATTCTGTCCGACAAATGTTCGGCTTGTCATGGGCCTGATGCAAATAAACGAAAAGCAGGCTTAAGAATGGACGATGCTGCAAGTGCTTTTGCGGCCTTGAAAGAGAACCCGACAGCTCATGCACTGGTAGCCTTTAAGCCAGAACAATCGGAAGCATTTCTTCGCATTAGTTCAAAAGATACAGCCAGTATGATGCCGCCCTTTTCATCACAGCTTAAATTAACACAACACGAAATAGACCTGATTGGCAGATGGATAAAACAAGGTGCAAAATATGAAAAACACTGGGCCTTTGTACCACCACAAAAAGCGGCGTTGCCAAAAGTTAAGATGACTGATTGGCCAAGAAATGAGATTGATTATTTTATACTCGCCAAACAGGAGCAAAAAGGGCTCTCTCCAAACGAAGAAGCGGATAAAGAAAGATTGCTAAAGCGGGTTAGCCTCGATCTTATTGGTTTGCCCCCAACGGTAGAAATGATGGATCAATTTTTAGCCGATACAAGCGCTACGGCCTACGAAAAAGTGGTTGATCAGTTATTTCAACAAACTGCCTATGGCGAAAAGATGGCATTGCACTGGCTAGACCTGGCGAGGTATGCTGATTCTCACGGTTACCAGGATGATGGCTATCGAACACAGTGGCCATGGCGTGATTGGGTGATTCATGCATTTAATGAAAACATGCACTACAATGATTTTGTAACATGGCAACTGGCGGGTGATCTTTTACCTAATTCAACTAAAGAACAATTGCTGGCAACCGGGTTTAACCGCAACCACAAAATAACAGAAGAAGGCGGCGTTATTCCGGAAGAATACAGAACAATGTATGTAACTGACCGCAACGATCTTTTTGGAAAAGGTTTACTGGGCGTTACGCTGGAATGCGCCCATTGCCATGATCATAAGTACGATCCATTTTCACAAAAAGAATATTACCAGATGTTCGCTTTTTTTAATAGTGTAAAAGAGGTAGGTATCGAATCTGTTATTGGTGGCCCTGAAACGTATGCAAAAAAGCCATTGATGGAGATTACCAATGCGGATGTAAAATCGGTGCTTACTTTTATCAATAAAAAAGATACCGGAAAACTGATTGTATCGGTAATGGGTGACCTTGATACGGCCCGTAAAACACATATTCTGAATAGAGGTAACTATGATGCTCCGGGTGATGAAGTAGAACCAGGAACACCCGCAGCAATCCTGTCTTTTAATAAAGACCTTCCAAAAAACAGGCTTGGACTTTCCGCATGGTTATTTGATAAAAAGAATCCACTTACGGCGAGAGTGTATGTAAATATATTGTGGCAGGAATTTTTTGGAAGAGGGATTGTAAAAACCGCCGGGGATTTTGGAATGCAAGGCGAACTTCCTTCCAATCCTGCTTTGCTCGACTGGCTGGCCGTTGACTTTATGGAGCACCACTGGAACATCAAGCGCCTGGTAAAACAACTGGTTACTTCTGCTACCTACCGGCAATCGGCTGTAGTTACAAAGCAAAAGCTGGCAGCAGACCCAGACAATATTTTGCTGGCCCGTGGGCCACGGTATCGCATAGCCGCAGAACTGATCCGGGATCTTGTATTATCCAGCAGCGGATTACTCAATACAACTATTGGCGGACCAAGTGTGAAGCCTTACCAACCTGCCGGCTTATGGGAAGGCGCAACTTCTGGTCGTGGCTTGCTATCTGTTTACATGCAGGATCATGGCCCGGAACTTTA
>JANYFI010000255.1 GCA_025362765.1 Ferruginibacter sp.
CAAAGTGGCGGTACATTCATCGGTTCAAGAGGCTGGCGCTTGATGACAATACCAGTAACCGGACAAACTATCCGCCAGGCCTGGGCCGGCGTAAATGCCAACGGGACTGCACCGGCTGGCGAATCTCACGGATACGGCACCTTAATCACCGGCCATGGTTATGCCAGTGGAACGTCGGCCGCCGCTGCCGGATTTGACTGGTTTACCGGCCTGGGAACCAGTACAACTTCCTCTATCCGGTATTACACTGCCGCTAATGCGTGGGCCAGCGCTACCAATACTCCCAGTACCCTGAACCTACCGGGTAAACAAGGCTATATGTTATACGTAAGGGGCGATAGAACAGTGGCTACGCCCTCGGACTCCGGCTATGCCACGCTAAACCCAACAGGTACGTTGAAACAGGGAACGCAAACTATCGCGGTGAGCGACCCCTTTACCGTGGTTGGTAATCCTTATGCCTCCCCGCTTGACTTAGATGCATTTTATAATAATAGTGGCAACAGCGATGTCATCAATCAGAATTTCTGGTTATGGGATGCCACATTGGGAACCACAGGCGCTTACCGCAGTGTGAGCTGGAATGGTGTAGATGCTTACGATATGATTGGTGGAAATGGAGAACTAGCAACAGATTACCTTATCGTAAACTCCGGCCAGGCTTTTTTTGTTGAAAGGAAAGCGGCCGGTAATGTACACATTGAAGAAAGTAATAAAACTACTACTGCCGCTCAAACTATGTTCAGGCAAATGGGTGCGTCTACTGTAAGTAACCTTTCTGTTAAATTGTACCTCGCTTCCGGCGCAACGTTGGGTGTGCAGGCGGATGGAGTAGTGGCCAGGTATAATAATATTTACAGCATATCTCCCAATGAAATTTATGATGTAGCTAAAATGAATAATTTTAATGAAAACCTTAGCCTTGTAAGAGACGGCCGTTACCTGAGTATAGAAAGCCGGCCTTATCCCAAACAAAATGATACGCTGTTTATGCCATTCTGGGGCCTGTCAAAACGGGATTACGCACTCACCGTTACCAGCAATTACCTGGATGGATTAAACCAGTTCGCTAATTTGTATGATGCGTTTACCAATACCACTACTGCCATCAACATGGGCAGCGGCGCCACCATTACCTACCCTTTTACCATTACCACCGATCCGGCGAGCAGCAGCCAAAGCCGCTTTACAATTGTAATGGCACCGTCAAAAGTGTTGCCTGTAAACTTTACCAACGTTACTGCAGCAGCAGCTGGTGCAGCCATAAAAATAAACTGGTCTGTTGCCAGCGAACAGGGTACTAAAAGTTATGATGTGGAAAAGAGCACGGATGGCACTGCATTTACCACCATCAGCAACGTAGCGGTTAAAAAATCTACAACAGCTGCTACCTACCAGGTGATGGATGATCAGCCCTTACCGGGTATCAATTATTACCGCATTCGCAGCAATGATGAAAGTGGAAAGAGTTTGTACAGCAGCATTGTCTCCGTACGTTTAAACGCCAAAAAAGCTATTGGGGTAACGCCTATGGTGATTACTGACCAGCACTTTACTTTAACAATGACTGACCAGGCCGCAGGTAATTATAATTTGCAGCTTACTGACTTGTCGGGCCAGCGGGTATTTCGCCAGGTAATCAGTAATACTGGTGGTAATATGTCACAGGTAATCTCCCTCTCAAAAGGATTCATGGCAACTGGTATTTATAATTTATCCGTTACAGGTGCTGACGGAACAAATAAAAACTTCAGACTATTGATTAAAAACTAACCAGTAGCAAAGCGAACGGCGGCTACTTACATTTCTAAAAATTATCAAAGGTTTTGCATTGCGCAAAACCTTTTGCTGTTATACTTATTCCTTCAACAGCCCAACCTTCTGTTTACTGGCAACAGGCTTTTTGATTTTGCTGACCGTAAGCCATGTTGCGGTGAATTAGCCTGCGAAATGCTGGCTAGCTTCACTCTTTAAATATTCATTCATACATGTTTACCCGTCACGGCACCCTAATTTTTTCAGTATTAATAGTCTGTTGTATCAGCAGCCCCAATTCTAAAAAAACAAGCCCAATTCATTTCATTCACTATTATTTGTACCTGCCAAAACCGGCGAATAATAACTGGGTAAAATATCCGTTACAACTGCTGTAGTAAGTTTGCTACGTTTTCTATAATCCTTTAGCAAACTGAACCATGCAAAATTTCAGAATGGGAATCAACTAAAAAATATCCATTACTTCAATCAAAACAATGAGCTTAAAGGAGAAGGTTTTAAAATGGCTGGCTACCGCGGCGCTATTTTTTACAACAGCTGTTGCAAAGGCTCAGCCCAACGATTATACCGACGATCATCCTGACGCAGGATCTCCCTGGACGGGTGGCATAATCATTTTGTTGATTATGGTAGTTTGTTACATAGCGGTAAAAATCTGGCAATACTGCTTAAACGCTCAATTATATAACGAGGATGGTTCTAAATAGCCTTGCTCCAATATGCATATAACAGATTGGCACAGGCGCTCTCCGAAGAGGATCTAAAACCTTTAAATGTAATGGCTTTCAGCAGACATCTGCAAAAGTTTTCTTCAAATCGTCACTGAATCCCCTTTCAGTTCCGTCATTCAAAACGGCCATTTATATATTGCGTTTCCTGCCATTGCAATTCAGTCGTTCCGACGTTTTTTTACCCTATAGATGTATCGGGCATATAGTATATGTCAATTGTAAATGGAGCGTTCTTAGTTGCGAGCCAACGGCGATTTTTAATGCAGGTATCCTCCTATTACCGTTTAGTAGCACCGGCTTTTTTTTACCACATAAATGTATCGGGTATATAATAGATGTCAATTGTAAATGGAGCGTTCTTTCTGGCAATGCCAGTGGCTATTTTATTCAGCTAAGCCAGGCAAAGTACCTGAGTACTATTAATTTGCTACCAGCACCGGATTGTGTGGCCGATTTGTTTTAATAGCAGGCATTTGTACGTAGCTCAAATAAATTCTATTGAATAATCAATTCGTTTGCAGATAAGGTATATAAATATTGTACTATGTTTAATAAAATAGCTACAACAAAACAACAATTTTACTACCTTAGCGTCTTAGTCCAAAGAAAACTCCAGGCTCATAATCCATGTTGCATACTATTAAATTCCCCGTTTTTAAAATTTTCAACAACAACAATTCTTAATTTTTATGAATAAACATTTACCTCAAAAACTGCTGCTGTCAACAATCATTTGCTGCTTACTGTTGGGAATTACCCAGTTAGTTAATGCGCAGGCCAAAACCTGGCTTGGACTGACAAATAACTGGAATCTTGCAACCAACTGGAATCCTGGCGGAGTTCCGGGAAGCGGAAATAACGTTACCATTCCTGCTGTAGGCGGCACAATTTTATTTGCTCCCAAACTATCAGCGAACGCAAATTGTGGAACTATCACATTTTCAGGATCTACTACTATTTCCAGTGCTACCGGTGCTGAAGTATTATCGGTTGGCAGCTCTATAACTATCAATTCAGGAATTTCCGCTACTATTTCCACTAATGTCGCACTCACAGTTGCCACAACATTTAATGTTAGTGCCAGCACTTCCAGCCTGCTTGTTTCAGGAATTGTCAGCGGTAGCAGTGCAATTACTAAAACAGGCACAGGTGTTTTAACGCTGTCAGCATTAAATACGTTTACTGATATAGTAACGGTTAGTTCGGGCACTTTAAGACTTGGCGCATCCAGCAGTGGTGCAAATTCTCCGCTGGGCAATCAGTCTTCAGGAACCAGCGTTACCAGCGGTGGTGTGCTGGATTTAAATGGTTTTACTATTTCAAATACAGAAGCACTTAGCCTGACCGGATCCGGTTATTTAGGAAACGGAACATTGACCAATAGCACGGGCGTTCAGGCATTTTATACAGCCCCGGTAGTATTAACGGGAAATACAGGCATTGGTGTGGTGAATGCACCCATCAACCTGAATAATATCACTGGCGCATTTACGGTAACAAAAATCGGAGTGGGCGATTTGATATTTGGAAGTGGGATTTCTACTTTAAACGCTTTGGCAATCAATGCGGGTTTGGTTAAAGCAAATAATAATCTATTATTTACCGCCACAAGTACCTCGCTTACGGTGAATGCGGGCACACTCGATATGGGAACATTTGCGTTAACAGTGAGTAGTAGTTATGTAGGGGGTGCTGCCACTGGCCAGGTATTAACTTCCAATACGGGTACTACTCCGCTCACCGCAAATTTAAACTGGTCTCCCTTAGTTAATTATAACAATGCATCCGGTGGACAGACGTTGGTTGCGGGCAGTTTTCCGGGAGGTATGCAATTATCCAATAGTTCCGGAACCCAAACTGCTTCAGGAAATGTTGTAGCTGTTTCAGGATTAAATATCACCGGTAACACTATATTGCAGATGGCAGGATTTCAGCTCTCGGGAACAACCATCACCACTTTAACAGGCGCAATAATTGAAATGGGCGCAGGCGATATTACCTTTGATGATTTTACCGGATTATCTGGATTAGTGCGTTTTTCTGGGGTAGCCAATGGTAAAGCAATTCCTGCGGGTACTGTTGAATACAATGGTGCCAGCCAAACCCTTGGGGCAGGTTACTATAATAATCTTATCATCAATGAATCTTCAGGAGATGCCACCATTGACCCCTATAATCCAAGCGGTGTTAATGGTACGCTTACGCTTACTTCGGGAATTTTAAATATGGGCACCGATTTTAGTGTAAATGGAGGTATTGTAAGGACCGCAGGATTCCTGGCAGGAGATCAATACAGCAACCTTACCCTGGGCGGTGGTTCAGGCAATGCAGCGCCCTTGTATTTTGCACCTGGATCGGCAATTGGTTTCTTAACACTCAGCCACACTGCCACTGCCACCACAACCCTAAATACAGATTTGTCTGTTTATGGGGGTGTTAATTTTGGCAGCGTCAATGATGTATTGAATTTTAATTCCAGACATGTCACTTTAATAAGCGACGGAAATGGAACAGCCTATATTGGACAGGCCTTTACTCCGGTTAGTGGCGCAACCAATGTTACCGCTGAACGTTTTATCGGATCGGGTAGCAGGGCCTGGCGTTTATTAACCATTCCCTTAACCGGCGTTGGAACCATCCGGGATGCATGGGCGGGCGGTGTGGCACCCAATCCCAATGCTGCATTGGGTGGAGAAACGACCGGGAATGGAACATTGATAACCGGCAACGGTTTCACCAGCGGGGCTGCTGCCAATCCATCGGGATTTGATTGGTTTACTGGCCTGGGTAGTGCCACCACTTCCTCCATCCGTAGCTATACCAGTGCGAATGGCTGGACAAGTGTAAACACGCCCAGCCCAATCAGTGCACCGGCAGAACAAGGCTATATGTTATACGTGCGGGGTGACAGAACGGTGGCGGATGCTTCCAGTTTTGGTATTACTACCCTTCGGCCAACAGGCACTTTGAAACAAGGTTCGCAACCGTTTTCCATTCCAACAGATCCTTACGTAGTGGTGGGTAACCCATACCCGGGTGCCATTGATATTGAGGCCATGTACCTGAACGCTGGCAACAGCACCAAAATTGCAAGAAATTTCTGGATATGGGATGCAACGCTAGGGAGTGCGGGAGCCTTTCGCGTAATAAGCTGGGACGGGATAAGTGCCTATAATATGACGGGGGGCAGCGGTACCCCAACGGATTACCTGGTTGCTAATTCGGGCCAGGCATTCTTTGTACAACGAACCGGTGGCGGCATACTGGCAATTGAAGAAAGCAATAAAACCACCAATGTGCCCCAGGTGTTATTTCGCAATGCAGTGCCTGCGAAGGTAAAAGCCAACAAAGGAACTGGTTCAAGACCGGCACAACCTGCCGACAGCGGCGTAAGCAATCTTGCCATTCAATTGTATACAGCTACTACCGCTGGCGTACCCGAAAAATTGTTAGATGGGGCGACCGCCCGTTTCAATGATATCTATACAGATGGCATCAATAATGCCTTCAATGCGGCTAAACTGAATAATTTTAATGAAAACCTTGGCCTTTTCCGCAGTAATAAATATCTTTCTATTGAAAGCCGCCCTTTCCCCACTGTAACTGATACATTGTTTGTGCCGTCATGGAATCTGAAGCAACAGAATTACGCATTGTTATTTACACCGGCAAATTTCAATGGCATCAACCAAACCGCTTATTTGGTGGACAGATTCACCAGTACCCAACAAATAATTAATTTGAATGGGGTGGCTACCACTTATTCTTTTAATGTTTCCAGTAACCCGGCAAGTAGCAGTACAAATCGTTTTATCGTTGTATTTGCGGCGGCGGTACCGCTGCCTGTAACTTTTATAAAAATTGGAGTCCTGCTCAGTAACAACGATATAATGGTAAGCTGGAATACGGCTACGGAATCAGGAATTAAAAACTATGTAATTGAAAGAAGCAGCAATGGCACTGATTTTAGCCAGGTTGGCATCGTGGCGGCGCAAAATTCTCCTGCCAGCGCAGCTTATCAATGGATTGATAAAACTCCCGCTGCCGGCAACAATTTTTACCGCATCCGCAGCGTTGATGAATCCGGAAAAACCAGCTATAGCAGTATCGCCCTGGTGAGCCTGGATGGTAAAAACGGCATACAAGTTGCCCCCACATTGATAACGAATCGACATTTTACGCTATCTTTGTACGGTGAAGCAGCAGGAAATTATGATTTATTGCTTACCAATACAGCGGGTCAGCAGGTATTTCACGGTGTAATTAAACATTTGGGCGGAGATAATAACCGGGAAATTGATTTCGGAAATACCACTTTCGCTGCAGGGATATACAATTTATCAGTAAGTGATGTAGCGGGTATCCTGCATAATTTTAAGCTGGTTATTAAATAAAAATAATAAAAGATGACCCCAAAGAAAAAAACGCCGTTGAAACAATATTTTGTAAAGTTGTTGCTTTCATTTACTGCCATATTTGTATCGTTTATTGCCGTGGCACAATGTCCTGATCCTAACAACCCGGATTGCCCAGGTGATGGAGGTCCAGGTGGCGACCCGGGCGTGCCGCTAACCGGGGCGCAATATATATTATTGGCAATGGGCGCTGCGTTTGTTGTTTTTAAATTTTGGCAATACCACCGTAAAAACAAAGCACAAAAAGCCTGATTAACTTTTTTAACCTGTAATTTTTTATCTAGCTATAAATTTTGCCCCGTGTTAATACACGGGGCTTCTTTTTACCGGAAGAAATGGCAACGGGCGTAATAGCCTATATGTAACCAACGCTTAGGCTTTAATTGCCAATCCCGCCTAATTAAAATCAATACCAATCAACAGTAATATTTATTTGAATATGTACGATATTGCCTCCACCTGTCAGGTAGTGTAAAAAATAGCAACTACTTTTCCTGTTATCCTTTCTTACTCATATTGGGTTATGGAAGACATTTTACATTCATGCCTGTTTAACCGATGATGACTGATTAATATTGCTTCAAAAAAATCAACTTCCTTTTGTTATACTTTATCCGCCATTTTCAGCAATACCGGGCATCTATAACACCCGAAGGCAAAAAGGCTAGTCGCTGTTCGCTTTTGCCATTTTGCAGCAGGTAGGTAAATGATACCACCGTAACCACCAGCTAACCGGCAGCTACAGGCAATGCCATAGGCAGTAGAAGTGCCGGTATTTGAACATCTGTATAAGGAATGGAATGACTATTCGCTATTTGGAATAACTAATTATTTTAGTATTTTTGTCTAAAATAATTAGTTATGAACATATCAAATTTCTTTAGCCAATATTCTACAGAGGCAGAATGCAGGAGATTTTTTAAGAGTAGGAAAGAACAA
>JANYFI010000183.1 GCA_025362765.1 Ferruginibacter sp.
AACTTGTAAGACAATATGCAACATACTCTTAATCCACAGGTGGGGATAACCATAAAATTTTAATGCGTCTGCCCTGGCAAACATGTAAAATCTTCATAGTCATATTTCAAATATCATATTTTTGATTTGGTTTCTTACAATACCATGTGCGGGAGCGTTGTTACTTTTTTATCAAATAAACACCTTAATAAAATAACCTCATCATTTTATGAAAAAATACTACAGGTCATTTGCATTGATATTTTCGTTGTTTTCTATTCAGTCATTACAGGCTCAGCCGCTTAGCGAAGCGTTAACACAACATCCCTGGAAAGCACAGTGGATAACGGTTCCGGGCAAAGGGCCCATGAACCAGTGGATAGCCACCGCTGATGCCGCATTGAAAGAGTATGGCGTATATAAATTTCGTAAAAATGTTGAACTGGCTGCAAAACCAGCGTCTTTTATTGTGCATGTATCGGGAGATAACAGGTATAAATTATTCGTAAATGAACACCTGGTTTCGTTGGGCCCGGCAAGAGGCGATTTGTATTTCTGGAATTTTGAAACGGTAGATATTGCTCCATATTTGCAGGCAGGTAAAAATACCATCGCCGCATTGGTTTGGAATGATGGCAGGCAAAAGCCCGAAGCGCAGATTAGTTACCTTACCGGTTTTATTTTACAAGGTGATACAGCGGCGGAAGAAATACTAAACACCAATGATAGCTGGAAGAGTTTGAAAGATACCAGCTACTCGCCACTTACGCCATCTGTACCAGGCTACTATGTGGCCGGGCCGGGTGAACTGGTGCAAATGAAGGACAATGCCAAAAACTGGCTCCAGGCAAATTACGACGACAGCCAGTGGACTCCGGCAAGAACAATTGGCCATGGGTTGACAAAAGATGCCTCCAGGGATTCCCGGGGATGGATGCTGGTTCCATCACCGTTACCGCCCATGGAATTAAAAGTACAACGGTTGGCGGCTTTGCGCAGCATTCAGGGCGCAACGGCACCTCCATCATTTCCCGCTGTCAAAACAGCGATAACCATTCCTGCCAATACAAGCGCTACTTTGTTACTGGACCAAAGTTTTTTAACCAATGCCTATCCCACACTACTTTTCAGCAAAGGTAAGGATGCAGGCATTTCGCTTTCTTATGCAGAAGCATTGTATAGCCCGCAAAATGAAAAAACAAAATCTGGCAGGGGAAAGGGCAACCGCAATGAAATAGAAGGAAAGATTTTTATAGGGAAAAAAGATAGCATCATCGCAGATGGAACAGACGGGCAGCAATTTACTTCGTTGGCCTGGCGTACTTATCGGTATATACAAATAAAAGTGACTACCAAAGATGAACCGTTGGTAATTGATGATATTTATGGTTCATTTACCGGTTATCCCTTTGTGTTAAAAACAAGTTTTGAATCGGGCAACGACACCGATAAAAAAATGCTGGAAATAGGCTGGCGTACTGCCAGGTTATGTGCCTGGGAAACTTATATGGATTGCCCGTATTACGAGCAGTTGCAGTATATAGGCGATGCCAGAATACAGGCGCTTGTTACCTTATATAACACCAGCGACGACAGATTGGTAAGAAACGCCTTGACCTTAATGGATCACAGCCGTATTGCAGAAGGTATTACTTTGAGCCGTTATCCAACCGATTTACAACAGCAAATTCCCACTTTTTCTTTGTGGTGGATCGGTATGTTGCATGATTACTGGATGTACCGTCCGGATGCCAATTTTATAAAGAATAAACTGCCCGGTGAAAGACAGGTGCTTAATTTTTTTCAGCAATACCAGGGTGCTGATGGTTCTTTAAAAAATGTACCCTACTGGATATTTTCTGATTGGGTGGAAAACCGCAAAGGCTGGGATTATGGACAAGCACCGATCGGAAAATCGGGTTATTCGGCTGTGCTCGATTTGCAACTAATGTGGACGTATAAAGTAGCCGCAGAAATGGAAGCCGCCATCGGATTTAAAGACATTGCAACACTCTACCTTTCCAAAGCAGCCCAATTAAAACACACGATACAAAAAAAGTATTGGGATAAAACCAGGCAATTGTATGCAGATACGGAAGACAAAGACCTGTTTTCCCAGCATGCCAATTCGCTTGCTATTTTAGCCGGTATAGTAACAGGTAAGGAAGCCAAAACCCTGGGCCAAAAATTATTAACCGATACATCCATGGCGCAGGCTTCTATCTATTATAAGTATTACCTGCACCAGGCGTTGATAAAAGCCGGCCTGGGTAATGATTATCAAAAATGGCTGGGGAAATGGAAAGAAAATATCGACCTGGGCATGACCACTTGGGCCGAAATGTCGGATGTAAGTGGAACCCGCTCTGATTGCCATGCCTGGGGAAGCAGTCCGAACATAGAATTTTTCAGGACAATTTTAGGCATTGATTCAGATGCACCGGGCTTTGCAAAAGTGAAAATTGAACCGCATCTGGGCGACGTGAAAAACATCAGCGGCTCCATGCCCCATCCCAATGGAATGGTGAGTACGAGTTATAAAAATCAAGGCGATAAATGGACAATTGCCATCAGTTTGCCAGCTAACACAACAGGCAGGTTTGTTTGGAAAGCAAAAGTATTTCCATTGAAAGCGGGGATTAATAATTTGAGGCTTTAAATGGCAGAAAACGACCTGGTTTAAAAAAAATGTTTAGTAATAATTTTTTGGTTTTTAAACCTTAGTAGCAGCATGCTAATGGGTAGACTCATTTGATTACCTTAAACGTGGGCATGATGGCACAGGATAGTTATCATTGATTTACCCTGTACATTGAACTCTTTATTTTCACTTATAATTTTTCTTAAAAACTTGCCATGAAAAAAATCACTTTCGTCATTATCCTTCAATCAATTTTATTGGTTTCCGCTGCACAGGTTAAAGTACAGCACTTGTTAACAGAAAACAACACTAACCCAATTGGCCTGGGCATACAACAGCCGCGGTTTAGCTGGCAACTTTCCTCAGATAAAAGAAACATACAGCAAACGGCGTACGAACTATCAGTGTCGGATGATAAGGGAAAGGTTTGGACATCCGGTAAAGTAACAGGTGACGCCTCTGTGCAAATTGCATACGAGGGAAATGCGTTGCAAAGCGATCATAAATATAACTGGAACGTCAAAATATGGGATAACAATGGAAAGGCGGCAACATCTGCTGAGCATGCCACATTCAGCACCGGCTTTTTAAATACCAATGACTGGAAAGCCAAATGGATTGAAGCCGGCTATATTGAAGATTCCATCAACCGTCCGGCTATTTTATTCCGCAATCAATTCAACCTGGCGAAAAAGATAAAGTCTGCAATGCTATACATCACTGCGCATGGAATGTACGAAGTACAATTAAACGGCAAGAGAGTAGGAGATGCCTATTTAACGCCGGGTTGGACGAGTTACAACAAGCGCCTTCAATACCAGGTGTATGATGTTACTGGCATGTTGAGCAATGGCGGTAATGTAATTGGTGCATCCGTAGGTAATGGCTGGTACCGTGGTTTTCTGGCATGGGAAGATAACAAAAATATTTACGGTAAAACGCTGGGCCTGCTGGCGCAGATAAATGTAGTATACAGTGACGGTACAACCGAAACAATTGTTACAGATGAAAAATGGAAATCAATCAACAGTGCTATCAAATCTGTTGAGATTTATCATGGCGAAACTTTTGATGCCAGGGAAGAAAAAAAAGGCTGGTCTTCCATAGGGTTCAATGATGCTTCCTGGAAGGGCGTAAACATATTGACAGTTGCGTTGGATAACTTAATCTACACTGAAAACGAGTTGGTAAAAAAACATGAAACTTTTAACCCTGTTAAAATAATCACCACTCCGCTGGGCGAAAAAGTACTCGATTTCGGTCAGAATTTGGTTGGCTGGGTAGTAGTAAAAGCAAAAGGAAACAGCGGCGATAAGATTGTTATTAAACATGCTGAAGTGTTGGACAAAGCGGGTAATTTTTATACCGAAAACCTGCGGGCGGCAAAAACAACCGCCACCTACATTTTAAAAGGCGGAGCAACAGAAACCTTTGAGCCGCATTTTACTTTTTATGGCTTTCGATATATCAAGTTAGAGAATTATCCCGGCGAAATAAATCTGGATAATTTTACCGCGGTTACCTTGTATTCCGACATGAACCCAACTGGCACATTCACTTCATCCAATGCACTGGTAAACCAACTGCAGCACAATATTCAATGGGGTCAAAGAGGCAATTTTTTAGATGTGCCAACCGATTGTCCGCAACGGGATGAGCGCCTCGGCTGGACCGGTGATGCACAGGCTTTTTCAAGAACCGCCACCTTTAATTTTGGAGTAGATAATTTTTTTAGCAAGTGGTTAAAAGATGTGGCTGCTGACCAGGAACCTAGCGGAATGGTGCCGCATGTAATTCCCAATGTGCTTGGACACAACTCGGGAGGCTCTGCAGGCTGGGCTGATGCGGCCACAATAATTCCCTGGAACATGTACCTGGCGTATGGTGACAAAAAATATTGGAAACCCAATACCCCAGTATGAAAGCCTGGGTAAAATATATGACCAATGCAAGTAAAGATGATCTGTGGAATACAGGTGGTCATTTTGGTGACTGGCTATTTTACCGGCCAAACGATGACAACGACGGAAGATCCGCAGTTACGGATAAGTATCTAATCGCACAATGCTTTTACGCCAATTCGGTTCAGTTGGTCATCAACACAGCAAAAGTGTTGAACAACGCTGCCGATGAAGCTACCTTCACAGCTTTGCTGCAAAAAATAAAAGCTGCTTTTGTAAAAGAATATATGACGCCGAATGGTCGCCTGGTGTCAGGTACACAAACAGCCTATGTGCTTGCATTGAATTTTGATATGTTACCTGAAAACCTGCGGGCGCAGGCTGCTGCAAGGCTGGCAGACAATGTAAAAAGTTACGACAATCATTTAACCACCGGCTTTTTAGGTACGCCTTATTTATGTCATGTACTCACAAGGTTTGGTTATGCAGATGTAGCTTATACATTGTTATTGCAGCAAGACTACCCAAGCTGGTTATACCCCGTTAAAATGGGCGCCACCACTATTTGGGAAAGATGGGATGGAGAAAAAGAAGACGGTACTTTTCAAACACCCGGCATGAACTCTTTTAATCATTATGCATACGGTGCAATCGGCGACTGGATGTACCGTAAAATGGTTGGACTGGATACCTATGAAGACGGCCCGGGATATAAGCACATTAAAATTCAGCCACATATTGGTGGAGGATTTACCAATGCCTCTGCAACTTATCAAACGTATTATGGCACATTAAGCAATGCCTGGAAAGTTGAAAACAATATGATAACGATGGATGTTGAAATACCGGCAAATACTACCGCTACCGTATATGTTCCTGCTACGAATGTTGCCGCTGTTACAGAAGGGGGAAAAGCGCTTTCAGCCATTGCTGACATCAAAATTGGCGAGTCTGAAGAGGGCTACATTCCATTGCAGGTTGGTTCAGGCAAGTATCACTTTGTTGTAAATAAGTAAGACATTATTTTTTTTATCCCGCCAAAATAAATTCATGATTTGTTTTGGCGGGATCTTTTTTCCTGATACCAGCATCCGTTTTATAAAGCTCAGCTGAAACAGGTTGGGCTTTAGGAAGAGATGTAAGCGAATAACAGTATACATACAGGCTATTTCTATTGGAAAAGACTGGCAAATTATTTTAACAATCCCGCAATCGCAGCAGTTATTTCCTCTTCATCAAGCGCCTGTTTTTTCG
>JANYFI010000266.1 GCA_025362765.1 Ferruginibacter sp.
GGCAGCACTCAAACCGAATTGCTTTCGCAGGTAAATAAAATTGTTTCTGTAAAGGAAAATCACGCCCTTTGATGGCGGCATTGGCTTTGGAGGCCCGCAAAATTGCAAGCGAAGCCCGAGGTGATGCGCCTAGGTACAAGGAAGGATTATTGCGGGTTTCAATAACAATTTTCGCAATAAATTCAATTAGCCTTGGCTCTACAACAACAGATTGAATTATTGCCCGGTACTCGTGAATTTCCTTTACAGAAACAATTTTATTTACCTGCGAAAGCAATTCGGTTTGAGTGCTGCCATGCTGGTTGTTAAGAATTCCAATCTCTTCTTGCAGATTGGGATATTGCACATCAATTTTAAAAATAAACCTATCGAGCTGCGCTTCCGGCAAACGATAGGTACCCTCCTGTTCCACCGGATTTTGGGTTGCCAGGATGATAAAAGGAAAACGCATTTCATGTGTTACGCCATCAACGGTTACCTGTCGTTCTTCCATTACTTCAAACAAGGCGGCCTGGGTTTTTGCGGGAGCACGGTTAATTTCATCAATCAAAATAATGTTGCTGAAAACAGGCCCCGGCTTAAAATAAAAGTCTCCTTCTTTTGGGTTAAAAACAGAGGTTCCCACTACATCGCTCGGCATCAGATCGGGGGTAAACTGTATCCTGCTAAAATCTACATCTATGATTTTTGCAATCAGTTTTGCGGTAAGTGTTTTTGCCACTCCCGGAACTCCTTCAATTAAAATATGTCCATCGCATAGCAGGCCGATCATCAGCAGATCCAGCATTTTATGCTGGCCAACAATTACTTTTCCAATTTCGTTGCGTATGACATGCATTTGCTGGTTAAGGGCAGAAAGATCGGTGCGTTGCTGAAAAATCTCTTGTTCCATCATTGGTTTTTTTTATAAAAAATATCTATTTGGCTGTTTAAAAATAACAACTGCTCGTCGCTTATTTCGCCTCCCTCCTGTGCCTCCCTTATTAATTCAAAAAGCGCCGCAGTGGTTTCTTCCGGAACAGTACTTTTTCTGCTCAGTGTCGTAATAAATTCGTGATTAATTTGACTGGTATTTAAAAAATATTGTTTGCGTATATACTCCTGAAAATACCTGATCATTTTGCCAGCTATATTCCTGTTATCTTTTTTTTGAAGATACAGCCGACCGATTGTTTCTGTAAATGCTACTGTTGTATTGGCAGTAGGTAACTTTGTTATTATCACCCGCTGGCGGCGCTTTCCGCCGAATAAAACATAAAGCGCCAGCAGTAGAATCGCCAGCCAAAATGCACCAGCAGTTGCGGGATATTGCAATAATAACTGAAAGGCATTTTTGCTGTTTTTTGCCGATGGATAATTTCTTTTATTGTAATAATCGTCCCAGTAAATATGTTCCGGTGTTCTGCCGGTAAAGGCGAAAAGGCTTTGCAGGTACAGATAATTTTTTTTCTGCAATAAAAAATAATTACTTAAAGCCCTTGGTTCACTATGAAGATACACTTTTCCGCGGCCATAAAGTATTTCAATAAAATTTGCTTTTCCGTTTTCGTTGGTGCCCAGCACGTTCGTAGTGGCAGTATCATATGCACTAAAATAACTTACCATGGGATAATAAAAATAGCTATACGATGCTGCGGTATAAAAAGTGGTATCCAGCGACACAGCAGTATATTTCATGCTTTCAAGCGATTCATTGTTGCCAAATAGCTGACTGGCCTTGCACCCAAGACTATCCATTAAAGTACTGTCAATATTTTCGCTGCTGATAAATAAAGTATTTCCGCTGTAGGCATAGCTAAGCATTGCTTTTTGAGCTTCTTCTGTGAGGAATAGATTTTTACTAACAGCAATATATAGTGATGCAGTATCAGCAATGCCTTGCCAGGTACTTTCAAAATGTTGTTGTTCTACATAAATATTATTGCGGTAAAATATCTGCTGCAGCTGACTGAAAAAAACATATCCGCCGAAAGGATTTTTGTCTTTCTTCGAAAAAGTTTCTTTTAAATCAGGTAACACCCCTCGCCTGAAATTGCACGATGTAAATGAACATGCCATCACTATAATAAGGGTACTATATAAAAAAAGAATTCTCAATATTTTTTAGTTTATAACCTACCGTTAAACTGTTTAAAATTATTTTGAATTTTGCCAAATAATGTTTCATCCAGCTTAAAGTCTCCATACCAAACATACTCGTATTGCAATGTTACCGCTACAAATTCATCTTTATAAGGTTTGCTAAAAACTTCCTGAATATATTGGTTATTTGTTTTGGCAGGCGCAAATGAAATGGCGTTTCTGCTAGTTAGTTTTTGCAGTGTTTGCAGGTAAAGATATCTTACGGCCATACGAAAGTCGGTGGCCGCAATGGAATCGTTGATTAGCCTGGTATAATCTGTAGTGGCAAAAGATTCTTCCGGTTTATCAATTACGGCCGTTACTTTATCTGTATACGAATTGCGTTGAAAAAAGCCGGGTGTAAAAAAAAGTTTGTATAAAACAAAGCCAACAAAAAGTAAGGCCAGTATCCAAAAAAAAGCTTTTACAACAGGAGAAAAAAAGAAGATTTCCAACCAGGATGGCCGCGTTTGCCTGACTGGTTCAGTTTGTTGCTTTTTTTGCATTGCCAGTAAAATACTGTCTAATTTTTGGGCATATCCAAAAGACGTCAACTTTTTTAGTGCTTCAGCCGAATCTGCAGCAATGGCAAGCTGATTTTGATATAAGGCAGAATCGTCGTCCACATCTTTATCTATTGAAATACTTTTTGCATTGAGTAGTATGGAAGACTTTGTAAGGGAATCAACCTTCATGGAGGAGGAATCCCGGTACACATATTCACTATCCTGCGCCACTGCTTTCAGACAGCAAAATAAAACTAACAGTAACAGGATTAAAAATCTACTATGCTTCATTTTTTTTTACCGTCAGTTTTTTAAGATCGTTTGTTACAGGCTGAAAATATTTTTTATGCAGCCTGATGGGGTATATAACAAAATAACAAATAATAAAAGAAAGCGAAAGGAACAGAATGATGCCACTTGCCCAAATGGGTAATCCCATATTATTTTCCTTATCAAAAGTATTACTCATCAGGTGCGTTACATAACTTTCAAAAAAAGCAGCTGTAATAAAAACCGGTACCAGTACAATCATTATTTTTAGGGCATCTTTAACTCCGCTTTTAAACGAAGCCTTTCTGGAATAAGTTCCCGGAAAAAGAATGCCCTGCGCAATCACAAAGCCTGCCGTAGATGCAATTACAAATGCCAGCATTTCCAATGTACCGTGTACCCATATCACCATCACTGATTTTAAGCCAAGCCCTTTTGCAAAAAACATGTATTGAAAGCAGCCCAGCATTAACCCGTTTTGCCACATTAAATACAAAGTACCAATGCCAGTAAGCAAGCCTCCCGCCACCATCATTAAGGCAACAAAGCTATTATTCATGGCTATGTACACAAACATTGTAAAGGGATTATCGCTTTTGTATACACCAAACGGATCGCCTTTGGCAATATTTTCTTCTGTAGCATCTACATAACTGTCAGACAAAACGCCGCGGATAAAAGATTCATCTTTTACCGATCCGAATACGCCTATTAAAACAAACAGCAGAAAAACTGTAAAGGCAAATAGCAGTGTTTTGTGGTATTTTTTAAAGAGCAGGGGCAATTCAAATTTCCAAAAGGTAAAAACACGGTTGTATTTTTCTTTTTTATTTTGATAAATGCTTTGGTAAATACCTGCGGCAATGCCATTGATCCAGCGGGTAAGTTTACTATTGGGATAAAATGTTTTTGAGTACGAAAGATCATCCACCAGCGTAATGAAACGCTCGGCAGTTTCATCAGGATCATCAGTTTTTGAACGCTGATAGTTGTTCCATTTATCAACGTTCTTTTTTATAAACATTCCTTCACGCATTTGATAAAAATAAGAAATTATGACTGAAAAATAATTATTGTTATAACAGCCGTATAGTTAAAACACACCAGGCTTTTTATGGTGATAACAGGCCCGTTTAATTTGGATGTTTATTTTTGTATCTAAACATAAATAACTAATTTGTACCATGTCCGTTATACAAATAGCTACACCATTTAACATTGATATAGAATTTGAAATTGCCGAATTTCATAAACGCTTGCTAGCTTACCTTATTGATTTTTTTCTGCTGATTCTATATATGTTTAGCATGCTGTATCTTTTATTCGGTGGCTTTAAAATTGGTGAAGGGGGCATGGGCCTTACAATGATTGTGCTGGTGATCCCGACAATTTTTTACAGCCCGGTGAGTGAAATCATGTGGAACGGCCTAACGGTTGGAAAAAAAATAATGAAAATAAAAGTTGTTAGCCTCGATGGCGGCGAACCTGAACTGAGCCAATACCTGCTGAGATGGTTTTTGCGTTTTTATGAATGGGGATTTATCATTTTTACGCTTTTTTGGTTCACTCCGTTTTCAGGCCTGGCGTGGCTGTTTATGGGTGGTTTAACATCGGTTATTATTATTGGAGTATCGCCCAAAAGCCAACGCCTCGGCGATATTGTAGCAGGTACAGTAGTGGTGAATACACAAACCAGCCTTACAGTAGATGATACTATTTTTATGCACGTATCCCAAACAGATTATAAGGTAAAGTTTCCTGAAGTAATGCGGCTTAGCGACAGAGATATTAATACTATAAAAAATGTCATCAGCCAGTCTGCAAAAACAAATCATTATGATATGTGTAACCGGGTAGCAGTGAAAGTACAGACAGTGCTCAAAGTGTCCACTGACATGTACGCCATTGATTTTTTGGAGAAAATTCTGGAAGATTATAATTATTTATCTACAAGAGAATAACGTAATAAATTTCTTGCCTTTTTTTCTATTAAAGCTAACTTTCGATCAATTTTATTCACCTCAAATAAAGAAGTATATGCATCATTTTTTTTACAAACTGGCAACGGTGTTTTTTTTATTAATAACAGGTGAAAAAATTGCTGCCCAGCAAATTAGCTTATCAACCGTCGAAAAAAAACCGGTACGTTGTTATACAACGGAAGTGATCAGTGAGTATAGAAAAAAATATCCTGCTGCGGAAACGGATGCGCAATTTGAAACATGGCTGAGTAAAAAAACACAGGAAAGAAAAGCGCAGCGGGCACAGCTAACAAATTATACCATTCCCATTATATTTCACATCATCAGCAAAGGAGAACCTGTTGGTACCACGCCCAATATTAGCGCAACAGCCATTGGTGAGCAGCTATTGCAACTCAATAAAGACTATGCTAACAGTAGCAACAGCCAGTATGCCGTGGCTGCTAATACAGGCATTCAGTTTGTGTTGGCTAAAAATGATTCATTGGGTAACCCCCTTGCAGAGCCTGGTATACAACGTATCAATAGCACCGCTAAAGGTTGGACTGATTACGACCCGGCAGGGTGGACATCGGGTTATGTTGACAGTACTGTAAAAGCTGGATCAATATGGCCTCCCAATACCTATTTCAATGTTTGGATAATCCCCGGTATTACAAATGGATCATCTACTTTACTGGGTTACTCAACGTTTCCCGCAAGTTCAACTTTATCCGGATTATCAAATGCCGAAACCAATGCCACTGCAGGAGTAGTTATACAGACAGGGTCGGTTGGCAGTATTTTTTCTCCAGGAAGTTGTAGTAATTCTTATGGCTTAGGTAAAACATTAACCCATGAAACAGGTCATTTTTTTGGGTTGCGGCATATATGGGGAGATGCGAATTGCGGTAATGATTTCTGTGGCGATACCCCTGTACATTTTACCAGCAATAGTGGTACACCTTCTCATCCTAAAAGCAACAGTTGCGGCACCGCTGATGAGATGTTTGAAAATTATATGGATTACACAGATGATATTGTAC
>JANYFI010000274.1 GCA_025362765.1 Ferruginibacter sp.
ATTGGTGCAAAGGTGAAGCTTAAAAATGGCTGAAACCTAATACTAACAAGCATTTTAATGCACAAATCAACATTGTTATACACAAAAAAAGTCCGAAAAAACGGATTTTTTAAAACCATCCCTCTACAATCAAATAGCCGAAATTTTAAAAAACATTTTTTGCTCTACGAGGCCTGCAACGCAAGTTTATACTGCCGAATGTGGATAACTATTCGATTTTCAAAAAATGCTATAAAATGATGATTCGAAAGGGGTGAGTAGTTACTAAATTTCTGGATAAAAAATTAACACTAAAATTTGGGTTGACCGTAGCGAGTACCAATGAGCAAATTGCTCCTATATCTAATGACGCAGGAAGCACTGGTAACCTGGTATCACTTGCAGAACAATGGAACCCAACGCTGCCTTTGCAGCATGGCCCATTAAGTTATACAGTTAACCCCAATGGCCAGGTCAATCCGTTGGCTTTGTCTGACGCCTATAATGATCATGCGAAAGTAACTACCTTATTGGGCAATATTTCTGCCGGCTATAAAATTACCAAGGATTTGGAATACATGATGTTTTATGGGTTGAACTATAGCTCTGGCGTAAGAGGTCAGGAAATTCAGGGCTGGATTTCAGGAACAGGAGGTAATGCTGACGGAAAGGGATTAGCTCAAACAGGTAATGCTCAATTATTTTCACAAACAATTACCCATACACTTACATATAATCATTCCTTTAATGATTTAACACTAACTGCTTTGGGTGGATATGAATATTATTCCACGTCCTATGAATCACAAAATGCAAGCGTATATCAATTTGACTATAACTTAAATACGGCAAACTTAATACCGATTCATTACTACAACAATATGCAGGATGGCAAACAAAGCAACCTGACTAGTGGTTCAAGTAAAGACCCCACTTCTGAATTGCAGTCCTATTTTTCAAGGGTGCAGTTAAGTTTTAAAGGAAAGTATAGTATTTCAGCTTCGTTCAGGGCTGACGGTTCTACAAAATTTGGTTCGAATAATCGTTATGCCTACTTCCCTGCTATTTCAGGAAAATGGAATATCAGCGATGAAGATTTCATGAAAAACAATACAATTTTTAATAATTTGGCATTAAGAGTTGGATGGGGTAAAACAGGTAACCAGTCCTTCCCTGCAGGTTCATCTCAGGATAGGTATCAATATACTTCCAATGGGAGCTTAGGGGTTCAGAATTTTAGCAATCCAAATTTAAAATGGGAAACTGTTAGTTCAACCAATGCAGGTTTCGATTTCGCATTGTTAAAAAATCGGTTAACTGGTACAATTGATTACTTCGTAAAGAAAACAACAGACCCATTATTTCCTGGTGTTTTGGCAGCTCCGGCGCCATCAGGGATTTTGTGGCAGAATCTTCCTGGTTATGTATCTAATAAAGGAGGAGAAATGGGTTTAAATGCGCAGATTATCCAAAAAGCAGACTTTTCATGGTCTGTCGGGGGTACTGTTACTTATGTTAAGAATAAATTTGTTTATCCACAAGCAGGAAACGGACCCTTGGTGTTAACGGGTCAATTAAATGGAAAAGGAACATCCGCAACTTGGGTACAGGCGATTGCGAACAATCAGCCCATCGATGTGTTTTATCTGAGACAATTTCATGGATTTAATGCTGGAGGTTTTGCAAATACTGATATTGGTTCTTCTTATACGGGAGACCCAAATCCAAAATGGTCCGTTGGTTTAAATACTGAAATTGACTATAAAAAGATTGCTTTGGTTATAAATATGCATGGTGCTTATGATTTCAAAATATATAATAATACAGTACAATCTGTAACAGGGTTAAGCTTTATCAGCAACGGTAGCAATATTTCCAAAACTTTAATTGGCACCCAGGAAAGCGTAGCCAATCCGGTATCTGCTTCAACACGTTTCTTAACAAGTGGCAATTATATGAAACTGGGTAATGCAACTTTAAGATATAAAGTTGGTGATCTTGGTAAAGTAATCAAAAACCTGAATTTCTACTTCACGGGCAATAATATTTTTGTGCTTACAAAATACAAAGGTTTTGATCCTGAGGTAAATACGTCTAAACCTGATGCCAACGGTACTGGTATTCCTTCCATTGGTATTGATTATGTAGGTTATCCAACTGTTCGCTCTTTTACTATTGGCCTTAATGTAAGCCTTGGTAACTAAAATTGCAGATCTAAATTTTGAATCTTTTTAAATGAAAAATATGAAAATAGTAAAAGTTTTAGTCATAGGATGTAGTTTGGCTTTAATAAACAGTTGTACAAAGTTAAACGAGAATTTCAATGATTCTGTCTCAACCCCTAGTACAGGAGGGGGGGCTGCCAATGTGGGCGCCCTGTTAAATAATGCATATAATGATTTGAATGGCCTTTTAACAAATCAGGATCAGATTTTTTCCCTGGAAGAAACGACATCGGATGAAACTTTGGTGCCTACCCGTGGGGGTGACTGGGATGATAACGGTGTTTGGCGAGTATTGCATGCTCACTCATGGGATGTGACTCATGGACAGGCACAATCAGTTTTTATTAATTTAGGCAAACTTGAAAGTGATGCGACAACTGTGCTGGCTTTCAATCCAACAGCTCAACAGGGGGCTGAGGCTTCTTTTTTACGAGATCTTGCCCAGTTTTATTATCTTGACCTGTATGGCCAGGTTCCTTATAGAACAGTGGCTAAATAAAATTCTATTGATGCAGCGCCTGTATTAAGTGCAGCAGATGCGGTGACAGCCCTTCAAACCGACCTTACAGCAATTATTCCACAGTTAACCGGAGCTGGCGCTCCTTACAGTGCTGGACCTGATGCGGCCCGGTTTTTATTAATGAAGGTATTATTAAATAAACAGGCTTTTATTAACAAAGCAACTCCTGCCGCGCAAGACCCTGCGGATATGGCACAGGTAATTAGTTTAGGCCAAGCAATTGTAAATTCTAAAAGTTATTCACTAACGCCTCACTATTTTGATAATTTTGGACCTAACAACGGCGGTGCTGATCCTGGTTACGGATGGGGACCGGGTAAAGAAATGATTTTGGCTTTACCTAATTTGCCAGGTGTAGCAAATAACAATGGCAGGGCTAGTGCAGGAATCGATGCCCGTTGGATGATGGGGTTACATTATAATTCATGGGGTGGTAAAGATATCACTTCCGGCCCGCAAAAGGGAGTGTATGGTGGAGCTGGTTGGAATGGGTTTAGCACTGTTGCTGATTTCTACAATGCTTTTGATCCATCAGACACAATGCGTAAAGGAAACGTGGCATATCCTGGTTCAACGGATGCATCAGGTTTAAAGGTAGGATTATTGCAAGGGCAGCAATATGACGAACATGGTGTTGCCAGGTTAGATAGAAACGGCAATCCATTAATATTTAGTACGAACGTTAGCCTGATTGAACCAGATCCCAAAACACTGGAAGGAGATGGCGTACGTGTTATTAAATATGCGCCCGATTATCAAAACTATAGTGGTGGTCAGCAGGGAAATCAATTACAGATTTTCAGGTATGCTGACGTATTGTTGATGATTGCAGAAGCCCAATTAAATACAGGTGCTACTGCGGATGCGCTAACAACTGTAAATGACCTAAGAACAGCAAGAAAAGCAGCACCGTTAACAGCACTGACATTGGTCAATAAATCTAATTTGTATGACGTTAATACCTTATTAGCTGAGCGTCAAAAAGAATTGTACTGGGAAAGCTGGAGAAGGCAGGATTTAATCCGCATGGGGGTGTTTTTACAACCTTGGGCTTTGAAAACTTCTGACAATCCAAAATATTTATTATTCCCAATACCAGCAACGCAATTAATAGCTAATCCGAATTTGAAACAGAACCCCGGATATTAGTAGTAGAATGTATTTCAATTTTAAACGAAAGGTCATTGAAAAATGGCCTTTCGTTTTTATATTTAACTGGATATTTGAATATGAAAAGAAGCGTTATTTTTACGGCCTGCGTTGGATCACTTTTATTTTATTCGGCGTGCAACAACAAGAAAAATTCAGTTATACCTCTATTTCAATTAATGGATAGTACCGGGATTAATTTTAATAATTCCGTGGAGGATGGGAAACTGGAAAATAGTTTTTTATTCAGAAATTTTTATAACGGTGGTGGTGTTGGCATTGGGGATATCAATAACGACGGCTTACCGGATGTTTTCCTTACTTCCAATACAGGCGAAAACAAACTTTATCTCAATAAGGGAAATTTTAAATTCGAGGACATCACAAAACCCGCAAAAATTATTGTAGATGACAAATGGAATACCGGTGTTGTATTTGCTGATGTAAATAACGACGGCTGGCTGGATATTTATGTATGTGCATCCGGCCATATGCCTACTGGCAACCGTAAAAACAAATTATACATCAATAATCATGACCTCACTTTCACAGAATCCGCTGCAGCTTACGGTCTGGATATTTCGGCTTATACCACACAGGTTTCTTTCTTTGACTATGATATGGATGGCGACCTAGATTGTTTTATGATTAATAACAGTCCGATACCGGTAAACCAGTTGGAGTTTAGCAATAACCGAGACCTTCCTGAAAAGGATTGGAAGGTGGCTGATTTTCTAAAAGGAGGCGGAGATCATTTATACAGGAATGACAACGGACATTTTACTGAAGTCAGCAAAGAAGCGGGTATTCATGGTTCCTTAATTAGTTTTGGTTTGGGCATCTCTGTTAGCGATATTAATGGTGATGGATATCCGGATGTATATGTTTCAAACGATAGTTATGAAAGAGATTACCTGTACATAAATCAAAAGAATGGTACGTTTAAGGATGAACTGGAAAACTATATGGGACATACCAGCTTTTCTTCAATGGGTGCTGATATTGCCGACATAAATAACGATGGCTTCCAGGATATTTTTACAACGGATATGCTGCCTTTAAACGACTATCGCTTGAAAACAATGGGAGCTTTTGATAATATGGATCTTTTCAATGCAAAATTAAAGGCCGGTTTCTACTATCAATATACTCAGAACTGCCTCCAGTTAAATAATAAAAATGGCCACTTTGCCGAGATTGCCAACTATAGCGGCGTTTCCGCAACTGACTGGAGTTGGGGCGCATTGCTTTTTGATATGGATAATGACGGATGGAATGATATTTATGTTTGTAATGGTATTAATAAGGACGTTACTAACCTTGACTTTATGAATTATTTTGCTGATGAAACCTACCATAAAATGATTTTAAAAGGCGAAAAAAAGGAAATAGAACAGGTGTTAAAGCAAATTCCAAAAACGCCGCTGCCGAACAAAGTATATAGAAACGATCATCAGTTAAAGTTTTCAGACACAGGTATACAATGGGGATTTACCCAATCAAGTTTTTCTAACGGCGCTGCTTATGCTGATCTGGATAATGATGGTGATTTGGACATTATTGTGAACAATGAAAACCAGCAGGCATTTGTCTATAAAAATAATTCCCGGGAAACCAACAAGAATAATTACTTAGGTATTTTACTGACAGGGATCGATAAAAATCTTTTTGCCATTGGAAGTAAAGTGCAGGTATATAGTGGTGCTCAAACATTTACCAGGGAATTATTTCCGAGCAGGGGCTTTCAATCTTCCATGGATTATAAGATAATTATCGGGTTAGGTAAGGTTGAAAAGCTGGATTCAATGGTCATTACCTGGCCAGACCGAAGTAGTACAAACATTATAAATCCCGCCGTAAATAAGGTTCATTTTATTAAAGAAGAAAAAGCGAAAGTGATTACTCCCGGTATTGTTCCTGTTAAAGTCCAGACATTTTTAACTGAGGTAAAAAGTAGTTTTGACAAGCATCAGGAAAATGATGTGATTGATTTTTATAATGAACGAAACATTTTGCGTTTGCTTTCCCGCGAAGGTCCAAAGGCTGCTGTTGGAGACGTGAACGGTGATGGTATAGAGGATGTTTTTATAGGAGGAACGCCGGGGCATCCTGGTCAGCTTTACCTGCAGGGTGCGGATGGTAAGTTTAGTAAAAAGGAGCAAAATGCCTTTCAGCAATTTATTGATTTTGAAGACGTTGCTGTTTTATTGTTCGATTGTGATCATGATGGAGATTTGGACCTGGTGGTGTCTTCCGGAGGTAATACTGCCCAGCCAAATAGCAGAGAGCTTCAGCTTAGGTTGTTTAAAAATGATGGGAATGGAAATTTTACAATTGATGCAAGCGCATTTCCGAATGTGGGAATGAATGTGTCGGTGGTAATAGCCAATGATTTTAATGGAGACGGCTATCCAGATCTCTTTGTTGGCGGGCGAAGTTTTCCTGGTATTTATGGAAAGGATCCCAATAGCTTTTTAT
>JANYFI010000278.1 GCA_025362765.1 Ferruginibacter sp.
AGGGGTTGCAATCTTTTTTACCACCGTTCGTTATAAGTTTGAATTTTTTAGCCTTCAATTAAGATATGAACAACAAATTTAAATACCTGCTTATTTTACTGTTTTTAGTTGTTAACCAAAGCTACGGGCAAAGTAAGGCCATCAGTTCGGCTATTCTAAATTTTGGAAGCAGCTCCTGTGGCAATACCAATACCGTTATATTTTCACTCATAGGCAACAAGCCAATTACCGGCGCTTACCTGATGTCGAGCTGCCCCGTTAATCCACCTTTTTCAGACGTTTTCAGCAAGTTTATTGCATACAATCCCAAAGACAATAAAGTGTACATCAATGATATCAGCCATGGCGACAGCAGGATATATTTGTATGATATGGGCTTACCCACAATTTACACCTGCCCGGCTGTAATGCCTGCAAACCCTACTTACCAGTATAATTATGTTCCCAATAATTTTGAGTATGATATCAATGGTGATCTGTGGAGTATCCGCAGCCTGGCAAACAGTTCAGCCATCATAGAACGTTTTGACGAAGTTACCGGTACTATTTTGGCTACCAAAACACTTAGTTTTCCATCAACACATATTCCTAATAATTTAAGTACAGGGGATTTAAAATTAACACCCAATGGCAGGATGTTTATTGTAATGGGAGATAACCCCGGCAGATTTTATGAAGTAACGAATTATAATGGTGGTGCAGGCAATGCCGTTGCGAATTTTATCCAGGATATGCCCAGACCTTGTTATGGCCTCGCTTTTATGAATGGCGCTATACAGTTATCGGGAACCAATTTTAACGGTACCTGTTTTCGGTATACTTACGATTTGCAAACCCAACTGATGAGTACGCAGCAAACCTTTCAGTTAAACCAAACTCCAATTGATAACTCTGATATTTCGCCCGCAACAGGCCTTAGCAACCGGCTGGTTGCCAATACAAAAGTTGACAGTATAACGCAAGACCTCGTGTATGAAATTGTAGCAAAAAATATTGGCAATGTTAAGCTGGCGAATTTTAACGTTACAGAAAATTTTGGAGCGTTGTTTGGGGCCGCCAATGTTTCCAATGTAAGTGTAACTGTTTCTTCCAACCCCAACAACCTGCTGACTGATCCCGCATTTGATGGTATAACCAACAACAATATTTTTCTTGCAAACCAGCTTATGAGTAACCTGCAAAATGGCTATGTAATATTGCAGGTGCATGTAAGGGTTACTAATCTTATAAATAATCATTTGTATTATAATACCGCTTTTTCAAAGGGGGAGATGGGCAATGCCGGTAACAGGGTTTCTGTAATTGACTCTTCCAGCAACGGCACTGTAACCGCCATAGATATCAATGCTGATGGCGATGCCGGCGACTATGCGGAAAACAGGCCTACACCATTTTTCTTCGGAACTATTTTGCCTGTGCGGTTTATAACCGCGACAGCGGATAAGATTAATAATACCCTGCACAATATTAAATGGACCATCGCTCCTCCTCCCGCACCAGTCACCCGGTTTGAGGTAGAAGTGAGTGAAGATTCAAGGAACTGGCAGTTAGCCAGCTCTGTAAATGGGGAAGCCAATAAAAATGATTATTATCTTAACTATAGAACCACTACCAACAATACAGTTTATTACCGGATAAAGGCATTTGAAGAAGATGGCAGCAATTACCTGAGTGAAGTATTGTCTGTTAAGAAAACAGAGGAACAACAAAAAATAAGAATATCTCCCAACCCGGCCGATGACCTGCTAAAAGTGTATTCGGCAGAAAAATATTTTTCTGACAGTAGAAGGATAACCATCATTGATGTAAGCGGTAAAAAGATATTTGACCGGCCATATACCGTTACCAGCATGGAAATTAATACAGCCAGCTTTCCCAATGGTTACTATGTGGTGAACGTAATAGACAAGGCCTCAGTGTTTAGTTCAGAGGTGTTGATAAAACACAATCAATAAACGGTAGCAATTGCCCATTTATGTTTTCCTGGTATCTGCTGCTTGCACGGCAGGATATACCTGAATGAGAAGTTAGCGGGAATTGTTAGTCCGTGTTTTGTACCAGGTAGATAAGTAATTTTTTCAGGTCAGCGGAGTTTCTATAATCCACCGTATTTTCTTTTATGTAATCATCAATCCTGGTTTTTTTTGCAGGATAAACTTTATATATATTCCTCTTATTTGCTGGTAAAATCAGATGGTAATTGTCACCAAAATAATAATTTGTTTTTAATACCAAAGTAATGTTTTCCCTTGTTTTAAGGTGCAGCTCAGGAACACCGTAGGTGCCAACAAAACTTTCATACGATTCAATGGCTGAAGTAGAGGAAGGCTGGTTATATGCGCCTATTTTTTCTCTTTTTATTACGCCGAATATTTCACTTTTCCATAATTTGCCAGCACTGTTTTCCATAACAAGCTCCACGTAGCGCTGGTTATAGCTAAAAGTATTCGTATCGATAATTACCTTTTCGATTAGCAGCATTTGTTCTTTGGCAATAGCAAGTGTATCGTTTTTGGGAGAGATAAACTCTATTTCACCCATCAGGTAATTGTAGTTAAGCAGGGCTTGAGACGTGCTGCCATTTCTAAAAAGAATTTTACCATTAATAAACTGCGGGTAGCGAAAGATCTTGTTAGGGGTCAACACTTCAGAAACATCCTCACCTGCCGCTATAAAAATGATGGTAGAATCTTGCGCACACGCAAATGCCGCGATAAAAATAAAAATAGTAAGTATGCTTATCTTCATGAAACTCAAGATACTAAAAAAGCCATAGAGTACGAATCCGATAAATAAAAGAAGTAGGATGTTAAACGATCATAAGGCATAACAGGTGTCTAATCATGCGATTGTTTTTATTTCATTGCTTTCAAATCTGATGATGTGTTCAATGTGGCCAGCGCTCAATCAGCATGTTAGCCGAAATAATAATTGCCGCACCCGATAAGGTCCATATCCACCATTTTCGGGGCGTTTTTATTTTATTTACCAGCAGGTAACTTATCAATAAAATCACTGTTACTACCGCAATTTGTCCCGCTTCCAGCCCGATATTAAAGCCCAGCAGGGGCCAGCCGATGGCCTGGTTTTTTGCCAGCATAAAACGGATGGAGTTGGCAAAACCCATTCCGTGTATCAACCCAAAAAATAAGGCTAAAAAATAATTTATCCGTAAAGATTTTGGTTGATACCCTTTGATAAAAAAATTAAATATGGCGGTAGCGAGAATGGTACAGGGTATTAAAAACTCCACCCATTTTTCGTTAAAGCGAATTACGTCATTTACACTTAACGCCAGTGTAAGCGAATGGCCGATGGTAAAGGCGGTTACCAATACAAGTACCTGTTTCCAGTTTGTTAATAAATATATGGCAGCCAGCGCAATGATAAATAAAATATGGTCCAGCGCATTCCAGCTAATGATATGATGCCAGCCGGTATCGAAATAAAAAAATAAATCACTCATGCCGAATAGTTCAGTAAATATTGATCACGTAAATTACACCGATGTATCTTAACCTAAGGGTATTAATTGTTTGCTGACTTATAGCCAATCAACTACAGTCGCTGATTTTTTTAAAGGCAGGCACTCCTCTCCCCCGGATAGGCGTTGGTGGTAACGTTAAACGGGCAGCAAAATAAGTGCGGGTTTAATAACCCATAAATAGCCGTTTTAAAAAAAGTGTACTGCTTTTGTTGCATAAATAGTGATATTAATTTTTGGTGCGCCCTGCCAATTCCATATTAGTGTAACATGCCGCGATAACAGTTAATTTTGTTTTTCAAAGATCTTTTATTGAATTGTAAACAG
>JANYFI010000301.1 GCA_025362765.1 Ferruginibacter sp.
CGCTCGTCATGTACACCAGGTGAGTAGCATATTTCGGCACCGTGGTATCATTGCTCAACTCTTCCAGTTTGGGAATATATTCTTCCATGCGTACAAATTCTACGTACCTGTTCTTGATTTTGCGGCTGCGGTACCAAACATACATTACCACGAAAAGGGCGCCTCCCACCATTAAGGCGATAAATCCGCCATGGGGAAATTTATCTAAGTTGGCAAATAGAAAACTTATTTCGATGGTAAGGTAGACCGTTAAAAAAAGATATATCCATACACGGGAAGTGCGGCGGGAAATTAAATAATTGGCGAATAACATAGTGGTGGCGAGCATACAAAGCGTAATTGCCAAACCATAAGCAGCTTCCATGGCGCTGGAAGATTTAAAGTATAAAACAATAACGCAGCATCCGATAAACAACAACAGGTTAATACCAGGTATATACAACTGCCCTTTGGCTTCCGAAGGATAATTGATCTTCATTTTAGGCCACAGGTTAAGGCGGATGGCTTCGGCAATTAACGTAAATGATCCGCTGATTAATGCCTGACTGGCGATAATAGCGGCGAGTGTGGCAATCACCAAACCTATTAACCGGAACTGTTCGGGCATTACGCCAAAGAAGGGATTAAAGCCACCCTTAATCATTTCATCGGAAATTACCTTTCCGCCATAGTGCGATAATAACCAGGCGCCCTGGCCAAGGTAATTTAATATAAGACAGGATTTTACGAATACCCAGGAAACACGGATATTAGCCCGTCCGCAATGCCCCAGGTCACTGTACAATGCTTCGGCACCAGTTGTACACAAAAACACGGCCCCCAAAATCCAGAAGCCTTTGGGATACTGCGTTAATAATTTAATGGCATACCAGGGATTAAATGCCCTGAAAATACCCCAATCGTCTGTAAGATGTATAATACCAAATACGGCCAACATGGCGAACCATATCATCATAATGGGGCCAAACAATTTACCTATGGACGCTGTGCCAAATTGCTGTAAAAAAAACAGGAATAACAGTATGCCCAATACAATATAAATTACCGTTACCTGCTCAATATTTTTAAAGGCATCAATTTGCTTTAACCCTTCAATGGCAGAAGAAACCGAAATAGGTGGCGTAATCATACCGTCGGCCATCAATGCGGCACCGCCGATCATGGCCGGAATTACTAACCATCTTTTTTGCCGCCTTACCAATGTATACAGGGAAAAAATGCCGCCTTCGCCCTTGTTATCAGCCCTTAATGTAAGTATTACGTACTTAATGGTAGTTTGCAAGGTGAGTGTCCAAATAATACAGGACAATCCTCCAATGATAAGCGTTTCACCAATTTCCTTACTATTAATGATGGCATTGAAAACGTACAGTGGAGACGTTCCTATGTCTCCATATATAATTCCTAAAGCAACGATTAAGCCCGCAGCCGTTACTCTATTCACTTGTTTTGACACTAGGTATATTTTTATTAAGCGGAATTTGGCAGCAGCTTTGTAAGCTATTTCATACTGCAAATACCCGTACAAAAGTATAGGGAAAACATTTATTTTAATTCAACTAAATTTTAACACCGTTTTATAGGAAATTGCGCATTAAGTAAAACGCTATATTTTGCAGGGTCATTTCTTAATGATATGCCTAAACAAAAAGCGCCTGGTAGTTAAAATAAATTACACAACAATAAATGCACTAAGACTGATTGTTGTAAAATGTCTGCCTCTTTTTAATTCAATTAAAATAGTTACATGCTTAGCTCTTTTAGTAAAGTCATCTTAATTACATTTTTTTTGCAGTCAACCCAGTTGATGGCGCAAACAAAGGTTGTAAAAAACATACGCTCTTTTGGAGCAACAGGCAATGGCAAAACAAACGATACGGAAGCTTTCTTAAAGGCCGCGGCTTTTTTTAATGAGCGGGGTGGAAACGGAACCTTACTTATTCCAAAGGGGCTTTATATTATTGGCCGACAAATTAAGGGTACAGAAGATGTACATACAGCTGCCTTTGGTGCCGTGGATATCCTTGCTTTTAACCATGTACAAAACCTGCTGATAAAGGGAGAAGCCGGATCGGTTCTTAAGTATACAGACAACCTTAAATTTGGCTGTTTTGATCCTGTTACAGGAGCGATTTATAATGAATTCAACGCCGCGACAACCGCAAATTATGTTGCTGTTATTGGCAATTGCATCAGCCTTACCAATTGCCATGACGTTACCATTAAAATGTTGGCGCTGGATGGTAACAATAAAAATATCTTATTTGGGGGTATGTATGGTGACAAGGGAATTCAACTGCAACATGTCGGCATTTTTTTAAAAGACTCCCGCAATATTGCTATCGACCATATAAATGCAGGTTATTTCGGTCTGGATGGAATAGAAATATCGAATGCCGCTTCTCCGGTGAGCGATCAGATCCTCCTCTCCAACACTACCTGTGAATACAATTGCAGGCAGGGGCTATCATGGGTAGGAGGTAATTATTTAAAAGCTGAAAACTGTCAATTTAACCATACCGGCAGAAGTGGCTATTTTTCTCCGCCCGGTGCCGGTGTAGATATTGAGGCAGAAGTATCCTCTATCACCAACGGGATTTTTAATAACTGCGTTTTTTTTGATAATACCGGCTGCGGGATGGTAACCGGGGGTGGCAATGCCAGCAACTGTAAATTCAATGATTGTACATTTTGGGGTACAAGCAACTGGTCAATTTGGGTAACAGCGCCGGCTTTTACTTTTACAGGCTGCAAAATATATGGCAGTATTGTGCACGGTTACAATGCCGCCAACGCATCGGAAGCGACCCGTTTTATCCGATGTTATTTTGAAGACAAGGCTTACAAAGGAAAATCTTCTTATGGCAAATTTTTAATGGAATGCGAAGGGCCACGAAGAATCTTTTTTGACAGTTGCACTTTTGTACCTCATGAAAAACCGCTTGCCTGGCTCAATACAACCAATGCTGCATCGCCTGAAGAAAGAGCAACTATCAGCAACAGTCGTTTTATTATGCCTAAAAAAGAAAAAGATAATATACCTGTAATTTTTAATTCCATCAATTTTTTAAACAACAG
>JANYFI010000318.1 GCA_025362765.1 Ferruginibacter sp.
CTTGATGGCGCTGGTATTGATTGAGGAAAAGGCTTTTGAAAACGCCTTACAACAAGCAAATGAAGGACTGAAAATAGATCCTGAAAATATTACCTGTTTGAATGCGAGAAGTGTGGCACTCAATAAGCTGAAACGCACTGATGATGCTATTGCCACCATGCAATATGCTTTGTCGCAGGACCCTGATAATGAGTTTACACATTCAACCGCAGGCTGGAATTACCTGGAGAAAGGTAAAAATAAAATTGCCGCCACTCATTTCAGGGAAGCCTTGCGCATCAACCCCAATAATATCAATGCCCGCAGGGGATTAAAGGAAGCGCTCAAATCAATTATACCGCCCTACAGGTGGTTACTGCAATATAGTTTCTGGATAAATAACAAAGGGAAAAAAGCAAGGTGGGTACTTCCGCTGGGATTGTATTTCGGCGTTCGTATTTTTTCATCTTTATTACAATCCAACGACGCAACACAAACAATTGGTGCGGTGCTGTTGGGCTTGTACCTGCTGTTTGTTTTAAGTAGTTGGTTAATTCATCCCCTGGCCAATTTTTTTCTTTTATTTCATACAGATGGAAAGCATGCCGTTGATGCAACAGAAAAATGGACCGCCATTACGGTAGTAAGTACTTTATTGATTGGGGTGGTGGTATTCAGCCTTGCGGCTATTATTACACCCGGTAAAATTAATGAACCCTTATTGGTGATGGCCATTGCGTTTTGGGCGATGGCTTTGCCGATGGGTAATATCCAGTACCCCATTTCTTTCACAGCTTACAACGGCAGAAATAAAATCGCACTGGTATTGGTAGGCCTGGGGATGCTGACGGTAGTATTTTCTCTGATCAATCTCAATATTGCTATTGGTATTGGGACAATTTTTATACTGTTGTTTGTGATCAACAGTTGGGTGGCTATTTTTAGGTAATCCATTTCTTTAACATTTTTTCTTCGGCCACTATTCTAAACAACTTAGCAATCTGCCAGTTCGAGAGATTCATTTTAGCTGGAATTATAATGATTTATTTTTCACCCTGCGTGAAATCGCGGGGATATGGATATCCGTTTTCATCACTCAAAAATCAGCGTCATCCGCGTTTCTATCCTCAACAGTGGGCGGTATGCAAACAATCATTAACGGCATCAAACACACAATATTTTTCTAAGGTAACGGTTAGTTTATCCTGTGATATTGTTGACTGTTAAGTAGCAGTTTTTGATATAAAAACGAGGCTTATTCTTCAGGCAATTTTTTTTGCCCTGGAATTTCCCGGGGATATCAACATATTGCAACAGGCGGACAGTATTGCGTTTGATGGCATTGTGTAACCCTGGCTGACTTAAATTATTCAGCAGCTTTTCAAAACTATTTTTTATAAAAACCGGATGCGCCTTTACACAGTAGCTTACGGGCCAGAAGGCTCTTTGCCTTACCTGCCTTTCACCCTTTAGAAAAATAGTAAACAATTCATCAAAGCGTTGTTGGGAATTTCCTACCCATTGCATAATGTGGGTACATTGTTCTTTTGAATGTTCTTTTAATATTTCCGCTGTAAGATCTATCAAGTTACTACGTTGTTGAGGTGGGCTCCATCTACCGGTGCATAGATAGTTTTTGAATCATTTCATTGCTGATACTGTCTGCATACATGCCATACGCGCTGCTAAACACCCCTTTCATTTTGCCATCTTTAGATGCTACGGCATACACGACTTCTTCATCACCAGGATCTGTGTCGCCTTCAAAGCGATGCACTTCTGTTATCTCAAACTCGGTTGGATTTAAGCAATAATTATTCTCCCTGCAAATAATTTTATCGAATTCAATATTAAAATCCAGGTTGTATCCCTTGGTTCTTAATCCGCTTACAGCTTCGGTAACGGTATCATAATTTTCCATATCAAAAAATTTGAAATAAAGTTAGCGAAATATTGTTTCTGTTTATTTGACTTGGTCTTGCCGTTTAGTCGCTTAAGCGTTTTTTTATATCTTAACGTCTATCCTGCCTGAGTTTGCCGTTTAACCGTTCAGCTATTTTTTGTTTTACATCTTAACGTGTAAATGACTCAACGGCCGAAATAATGGGCGGTAATATAGCATACGCACTTGCTTTGCGCAAGGTTTTCCCCATAGCAATAGTTTGATTATCTTTGCAATAAATAGTTTTAGTATAGTACTGCATTGAAGGCGACAGTTAAAATTACAATAACTTTTTAAGCAATTATTTCATACGCTGAAATGAAAAATCAATATTGGGATTAAGTACAAGGGGGCGATCCACCACGGCAGAAGAGTTGCAACGATGATGACGAATGCTGAATATGCCCGGACAAAAAATTAAACAAAATTTATTTTTCCTGCCTGGTACAGGTGAAAGGAAAACAGCAACATATTTATGAGTAAAGAAAAAACAACCAAAAAGAAATCATCCCAAACTACTATCGTAAAAGGTAAGCTGGATATTTCGAGAAGCGGCATGGCCTACGTAATTGTGGAAGGCGTAGAAAAAGATATTGTGGTAAGGCCCAATGACATTGGCCGCGGATTTCATGGCGATACAGTTAAAGTGCAGGTGGACATGGATAGTGGCCGGGGCAAGCGCACGGAAGGAAAGGTAACCGAAGTAGTTACCCGTAACCAAACCACCTTTATCGGCAATATTTCCATCAACAAAAACATTGCTTTTTTTAAAGCGGCCACAGAAAAGCCAATGCCCGATTTTTATGTGCCCACAGAAAAACTGAATGGCGCCCAAGATGGGCAAAGGGTAGTAGCCAAACTGATGAAATGGGATAAGAGCGACAAAAAACCAGAAGGCGAGGTAGTGACCATATTAAAATCGGAAGACGTAAATGATATGGCCATGAAGGAAATTTTAATCGAGACCGGTTTTCCATTGGTGTTTGAACAGGCCGTACTGGACGAAGCCATGAAACTATCAGAAACCATTACCAGGGAAGAATTAAAGAAACGAAAAGATTACCGGGACATTTTAACTTTTACCATCGACCCGGTGGATGCAAAAGATTTTGATGATGCCATTTCTATCAGGAATTTAGATAACGGCAATTATGAGATAGGCGTACACATTGCCGATGTGAGTCACTTTGTAAAACAAGATAGCATTCTTGACAAATCTGCGTATGAACGGG
>JANYFI010000391.1 GCA_025362765.1 Ferruginibacter sp.
TAAAAACTTTCAACGACTTACTGACAACACCTTTTGATGAAATATTAAGGCTATACAATGCAAAACTTTTTAAAAAGAATCAAACAGTGCAATTAAAAAAAGGGGCTGTAGTTTTTGCTACCACCATAAAAGAAGTGACAGAAAAAGGCCAGCTTTTTACAGTTGATTTGATTGATAATTTTTTTGATTTTGGAGAAGTGGAATGGATGCTATAAAATAGTGATGCAGCCATGAAATTATTTGTTTTCCGCAGCCCTTGCTTCTATTTCAAAAAGGTTATTATAGTACCCTTTTTTTATACTTTCCCATAAATATTTTATTAAAAAACCTGCAATACCATGTTGTCTGTATTGCCTGATATGGCATAGCTCGTGCTTCACCCATTTTTCATTTTGTAAAAATTCTTCTCTGCTGGTATTGTGTAAATGAATGGTAGTGCCAATAACCATTGCAACGGCGTGGCTACGTAATTTTTTCGCAGCAATTTTTGCCAGCCACGAATTTTCTTTTATGGTAACATTTTTATCCAATATTCAATCGCTGATTATCTTACAATTCAACATACACTACTTTTCTACCACACAGGCACACAGGAAACATAGGTTTCTTAGCCGTATCTTTTATGTAAACTATGTGCCTATGTGGTTTATAATATTCATCAAGACCCAATTTCCTTCCAGGCATTTAAAATTTCTTCGGTATGCTGCTTGCTTTTGGGCTTTAAAAATACTTTTTTGATAATGCCATTTTCATCTATCAAAAATGTGGTGCGCATTAAGCCCTGGTATTTTTTACCATACAACTGCTTATCGCCCCAAACACCATATTTATCTATAATTGCATGCTCAGGGTCGGCGAGTAATGTAAATGGAAGCTGGTATTTTGTTTCAAACTTTTTATGTTTGGCCACCGGGTCCGGGCTTACTCCTATTACGGTGAAACCCGCTTCTTTAAGGGCACCAAAATTGTCCCGAAGGTTGCAGGCTTCTTGTGTACAGGTTGGTGTGTCATCCTTTGGATAAAAATAAAGCACCAGTTTTTGTCCCTTTAAACTACTTAATGATACTTTATTGCCGTTTTGATCGGTTCCTGTAAATGCGGGCGCTTTTTTCCCTTCTGCTGGTATAGACATTGTGTATTTTTATAGTGATGGTTCGATATCCCGATTTTATTATAAAGCTTATCGCGTAAAATGATACATTTTTTCTGTTGTATTGCCCACGCAATCCGACACCCGTATTTTTAATTCATGATTGCCGGGTAAACAATGTTCATCAAATTTGTAAATAAATGTTTTGCCTTTATCGTTACTGAAACGCAACCATCTTCCATCCAGTGTAGCGGTAAAATTTTCCAGTTCTTCTGTGGCATCTGAAATAACAAAAGCCAGCCGGCTTAGTTTAGCAGCGTTCATACCTTCTCTAAAACCAACCGGCGTAACAGTCGGTGGAACCAGATCTTCAAGCAATTGAAAACTGCCAAATTCTTTGAAGAAAGCGGTATAATATCCATCTGCATATATTGCTTTTGAATAGTCATTTTTGCCACCGGCAAAACGATGCATTACCATTTTATCAGGATGCATAGCTAAAGCATTTTTTATTTGCACCATCAATTTTGTTTGCAGGGGTACCGACGTATTGTGAATTTGGTATACTGGAAAACCTGCAGCAGGATTGAGTTCTTTATAAACAAACCGGAAAGAGTCATACAGACTTTTTTCTTTTAAATACACACTAACCTTATCATTTTCAAACACATTAATAAAGCCCGGACGAAACTCAACCTGGGTAGGCAAAACAGCCGCATTTGGAGCAGAATTTGATGGTGTCGGCGATCCTCTTTGTACAGAAAATTTTATAAGCGAAGTATTGCCAGCAGCATCTTTTACCGCTATTTCTATATTGTGTACATTATCATCCGTAAGATCAATTACGCCATCGCCGCTCACTTGCTTATAAACGCCTTCGGGATAGCCTGGTAACCTGCTGAGGTGCTGCACAAAAGGACCGCCGCCATTACGTAATTTATAATCAATATGGGCATTCAAATACCTGGTTTCATCATAGCTGATGCTGTCAATTTGAAACCCAACAACCGGGCGTTCATTGTCTGATAAAATGGCTTCGTAAATTCCATATGAATGAGGTGACCCATTAACACGGTCCGTTGCGCCAATACCAAAACTTACCTTGTCTGTATTGGCAATCAGTATAGCAGGCACAGGGGTATACACGCCCTTTATATTTTTTAACGTGTAAAATTTCGGGCTTTGTTCGTAGGTGCTTACACAACGGTCATACATTGCCAACTGATGAATATCGGGCGCGACATTATCGGGTAATCCCAGGCCAAATAAAAATGGGTTCAGCACTTTGTCCGTTTTGGTATCCCTTATTTCAAAATGCGTGTGCGGCCCCTGCGAGCCGCCGGTGTTGCCGCTGTGCGCTATCAGTTGGCCTTGCTTTACCTTAAATAATCCTTCCGGTATATCAACAAAAATTTTCCAACTTTCCTGTTTATACTGTAGGTCTGTAATATATTTTTCCAGTTCAGGAAAAAATGCGTTCAGGTGCGCATACAAGGTAGTAAAGCCATTGGGATGGTTAATGTAAATACAACGGCCAAATCCAAATGGTTCAATTTTTATTTTTGCGATATATCCATCGGCGGCAGCTACTACCGGTACATTTTCATGCTGGTCTGTTTTGCAATCCAGCCCCATATGGTAGTGATTGGGCCGCAGTTCACCAAAATTGGCTGCCAGCGCATGTTTGGCCAGCACCGGCCATATAAAATATCCGTGTGGATAATTTTTTGGAGCGAAAACCTGGGCATTGGCCGAAATAAAAATTAATAAAAAACACCACAGCGCAGTTAGTTTGTGTACATTCATAGTATAAAATCAGTATGCAAACTTAATTGTAAAATCACCATAAAAATTATAACCATGAGCGTAAATTCAAAACATATCGCCACTTTTTTACTGGGTGCCGCAGCCGCACTGGCCGGCGCAAAATATATGACCATGACGCCGGAAGAAAAAGAAAAACTGGCCAACGATTTAAAAGACAAGGCGCACAAAATGAAAGATGAAGCCGAAGGAGCCTTTGACAAAGCCAAAGAATATTTTGACGAATTAAAAACAAAAGGCACAGAAGCTTTTAAAGAACATTTTGGCGAAGCGGAAAAAATGTTCGGCGATTTATTTGGTAAAAAAGATGATGCGGCATCAAAACCGTTGTGATTGTTTTATTGGAGGTCTTTCCAATAATTACTATACAAATTTTCAGTCAGTAATAACTCCGTATGGTTTCCATTAACGGTTACGCTACCATTTTGCAAAAGATATATCCTGTTACAGAAACGTTTTAAAATATGTAGCCTGTGTGTAATAAAAATGATGGCCATATTCTTTTTTAAATCAGTTAATAAGTTCAATACAAATTGCTCACTCTCCCTATCCATTGCTGATGTTGCTTCATCTAAAATTAAAAGCTGCGGCTTGTGGTACAAAGCCCTTGCCAGGGCAATAATTTGCTTTTGCCCACCAGATAAATTAATGCCTTCTTCTCCAACAAGGGTTAAATAACTTTGCGGCAGTTTATTTATGA
>JANYFI010000396.1 GCA_025362765.1 Ferruginibacter sp.
GAATATTTTGACGGCAGCACAAGCATTATCGACAGGCAAAAAGCGATTGATAATTTTCAGAACAAAGACGAGTGCAGGGTTTTTCTTATTTCGTTAAAAGCAGGTGGCGTTGGTTTAAACTTAACTGCGGCTGATTATGTATATATCGTTGATCCGTGGTGGAATCCAGCGGTTGAGCAACAGGCTATTGACCGTACGCACCGCATTGGCCAGACGAAAAACATTTTTGCCTACAGGATGATTTGTATAGATACTATCGAAGATAAAATTCTACAGTTGCAGGAGCGTAAACGTAAACTGGCAAGCGAACTTATTTCTGACGATGTTAATTTTGTAAAAGCACTCAGTAAGGCAGACGTAGAATACTTATTCAGTTAAACACAGGGTTATTTTTACCCGACACAAATTTTATTGCTAGGATGCAATAAAATTTTTCAGTCTTGAAAATTCATTTTGAGATTCGTTTGCAAAAATACTTTTGAAAGCTTTGTAAAAAAATTTTACGAAGGATGATACTGAAGAGGTTTTTGGTTGGTTAGGGTTTTTCATATAATTGGTTTTAAGGCATAAAGCTAAATAACAATATCAGGTGCTGCAAGAGTGGTTATCCGTAATTTTTCCAATCGTATTTTCCGAATGTTACCCACAATGCGGGTTGCTTTGTTAATAACTATAGAATTAAATTATTATTGTATGACAATAATAATTTTTATCCAATTAAATCATTTCCTTAGTCGGTCTCTTATCGTAATAAAAAAAGAGCAAACCAATTGCACCTGCGGTTATACAAATATCTGCCACATTAAAAATACCCGTTCGTATGTTATAAAATCCAAGATTCATGAAATCTGTAACATGGCGGTTAAATAAAATCCGGTCAATTATATTTCCCATACCGCCTGAAAACAAAAGCGCCAGTAAAAAAACCTTTACAGGGTTCATTTTTTGCACGTTGCTTAAGGTGTAGGTAAATAAACCCAGCAAAAAACCCAGCGGCAAAATGCTCAACAGCCAAAAGCTGGCTTTTGCCGGAAGGTCGTCGCCCAGGCTCATAGCAGCGCCGGTATTTTCTACATATTCCAGTCTGATAGTATCATGCAGGTAAGTTATAGGCGCTTTGTCCTTCAATTGTTTTTTGGCCATATCTTTGGTAATGCGGTCGCAGCTAATAAACGCAAAGCAGGTAATACAAAACAGCATAATTTTAGTACTCCTTTTCATACAATTAGCCAATTTTAATAATCAATTACCTGCTCCTCCATTATTACGGGCATTTTTCTAAATTCATATTGCTGGTTCCGCAACTGTGGTTCAAAACCTGCTTCTCTTATCGCCTCCTGTATACCTTTGCTGGTAAAGCGATGGGGTGCGCCTGCAGCGCTTACTACATTTTCCTCAATCATAATACTGCCGAAATCGTTTGCGCCTGCATTTAAACATAGCTGGGCAGTTTTTTTGCCAACTGTCAGCCAGCTGGCTTGTATATTTTTTACATTAGGCAACATAATCCTGCTCATCGCAATCATCCGGATATACTCTTCGGCAGTGGTTAAATTATGCACCCCCCTTATTTTGGCCAGCAATGTGTCTACGTCCTGAAATGTCCAGGGAATAAAGGCGATAAACCCTTTGGCATGCTCAGGTTTGCGGCTTTGTACTTCCCGTATTTTGGCCAGGTGTTCAAAGCGCTCTGTGAGGGTTTCAACGTGGCCAAACATCATGGTAGCGCTCGTAGTAATGTCCAGCTCATGAGCTTCGTGCATTATATCAAGCCACTCCTGGCTGCCGCATTTACCTTTACTAATCAGGCGTCTAACCCTGTCAGTAAGTATTTCAGCGCCAGGGCCGGGTAAACTATCAAGCCCTGCCTCTCTTAAAGCCAGCAGCACCTCCCTGTGAGTACTTTTTTCCAGTTTTGTAATATGCGCTACTTCCGGCGGTCCCAGGGTGTGCAATTTAATATTGGGATACAGGCTTTTTAATTCTTTAAAAAGCTGTACATAATAACTCAACCCAAGGTCAGGGTGATGACCGCCCTGTAACAATAATTGTTCACCGCCATACCGGATAGTTTCGTCAATTTTTCTTTTATAGGTTTCGATATCTGTTATGTAGGCCTCGGGGTGACCGGGAACACGATAGAAATTACAAAACTTACAATTGGCAATACAGACGTTGGTGGTATTTAAATTGCGGTCAATAATCCAGGTTACTTTGCCATGAGGCACCTGTTTTATTCTTAGTTCATTGGCTATATACATCAATTCGGCCAGTGGCGCATGTTCAAATAAATAAACACCTTCCGGTACAGTTAAAAATTCAAAATTGAGCGCTTTTCTATATAAATCTTTTAATTGCATAATACCATTTGAATAATAAGAAACAAAATTACACTCATTAGGTTGTATATTTAAGCACAGGCAAAATAATATACCAGGCCTGCCTCTACTTGTTACAGCTATGCCATATTGATGCTGCGTGCAGGTTAAATATAAATTTCAACGTAAGAACTATCCAATAGTGAGTTATTGACAAATTATCTTTTGAATGATCAAAAACATCTGCATACTATTTGCTTTTTGTATTGTTGCAAATTGCCACGGCCAGGAGTTGCTTTCGCCTGTTTTAAATGCGAAATATATTACCAGGTTTCCTTTTAGACAGTTTAGCGGTGGGGTAATGTTAGTAAAAGCAAAGCTAAATAACATACCCGATTCGCTTAATTTTATTTTAGATACAGGGAGTGGCGGAATTTCGCTGGATTCCAGCACCGCAGCGCAATTAAAAATCGTGCTCAGGCCATCTGATACTGTTATTACCGGAATGGGGGACAGTCATAAAGTGAGTTTTGCATTTAACCAAATCTTGCGTTTTCCGGGTTTATTGCTGGAAAGCTTAAATTTCCATGTTAATGATTACGATGTTTTAACCAGCGTATATGGGGAGAAAATTGATGGGATAATCGGCTACAGTTTTTTCAGGCGCTACATCGTAAAAATAAATTTTGATAGTTTGATGGTGGAAGTATACAGTCCCGGAGAGATGATCTATCCACGGAATGGCACGATACTACATCCGGTTTTTACCACTTTACCCATTCAGAATCTTACCATCAAGGATAGTAGAAAAATGGATTTTAATTTTTATTTCGATACCGGCGCCGGTCTTTGTTTTTTACTGAGTGACAGGTTTGCAACAGATAGCAACATCCTTTTACGCAAACGGAAGCCGCTGTTAACACAGGCTGAAGGAATGGGAGGTAAAATTCAAATGCGGATTACGGTGGTAAAAATGATACAGGTAGGCAAATATAAATTCCGCGATGTGCCAACCTATCTGTATAGCGACGAATTTAACGTAACCTCGTATCCAAATGTGGGCGGCTTGCTTGGCAATGATTTATTAAGGCGGTTTAACCTCATTATTAATTATCCCAGGAGAGAAATTCACCTGCAGCCCAATGCTCATTTTACAGATCAGTTTGATTATTCTTATACCGGTCTGGCCGCCTATTTTATTGATGGAAATATCCTGGTAGATGATGTGATTCCAGGGTCACCCGCAGAAAAGGCTGGTTTGGTAAAAGATGATATTATTATTAGTGTGAATAATAATTTTAGTAATAACATTATGCAATACAAAGATATTTTGCAGTCAGCAAAAGAAAGGATAAAGATAATTGTGCGCCGGAACGGTGAATTAAAACAACTTTTTATTAAGCCAAAAAGTATTTTATAGCAAAGGTTTATAACATCTCTGCCCTAACTTTGCGCTATGATTCAGTACGAAAAGTTTACCCTGGATAATGGGTTGAGGGTATTGGTACACCCCGATACAAGCACACCAATGGTAGTAGTAAATGTTATTTACGACGTGGGCGCTAAAGATGAAAATCCTGACAAAACCGGTTTTGCACATTTGTTTGAACATTTAATGTTTGGTGGAAGCATTAACATCCCTACTTATGATGAGCCTTTGCAGGTGGCAGGTGGCGAAAACAATGCCTTTACTACCAACGACCTTACCAATTATTATTGCCAGTTACCTGCTGAAAATATTGAAACGGCGTTTTGGCTGGAAAGTGACCGCATGTTAAGTCTTGCTTTTGATAAAAAACGCCTGGATGTGCAAAGAAAAGTAGTGTGCGAGGAATTTAAAGAGCATTACATCAATAAACCTTATGGTGATGTTTGGCACAAAATGAGGGAACTGGCTTACAGCAAACATCCTTACCGCTGGATGACGATTGGAAAAGAATTAAAACATGTGGAAGATGCAACTTTGCAGGATGTAAAAGATTTTTTCTATAAGCATTATACCCCTATAAACGCCATACTGGTGGTAGCTGGAAACATTACACCGGATGCGGTGAAAGCACTGGCAGAAAAATGGTTTGGCCCCATCCCGTCAGGAACAAAATACCACCGCAATTTACCGGTTGAACCACCGCAAACAGCGCCCCGTAGTGCAGAGATAAAAGCCAATGTGCCGATAGATGCTTTGTATAAATGCTGGCATATCTGCTCCCGCCTGGATGATCGTTATTATGTTACCGATCTTATTACTGAAATTTTGAGTGGCGGAGGCTCTTCCCGCTTATTTCAGGCGTTGGTAAAAGAGCAGCAATTATTCAGCAATATTGACTGCTCTCACTCCGGCAGTACCGATGCAGGTTTGCTAAGCATTGAAGGAAAGCTTGTGAAAGGGGTAAACATGAAAGATGCCGAAGCCGCCCTGATGGAAGAAATTCACACATTACTTCAAAAAGGAATTACTGAAAAGGAATTACAAAAAGTGAAAAATAAAACCGAAAGCAGCCTGGCTTTTGAAGATATGAGTGTAATGAGTCGTGCCACCAATCTTGCCATGTATGAATTATTAGGGGATGCTGAACTGATCAATACAGAGCTGGACAAATACCAGGCCGTTACAACCGAAGAATTGCTGAATGAAAGCAAAACCATTTTTAATGAAAATAATTGCAGTACGCTGTATTATTATTCCAATAACTAAATAATATATTCCCTTTTTCAGCAGATGAAAAGTACAATTGATACAAAACTAAACAGAAGTACACCGCCCTATATCAAAGACGCCATTGAATTTGATCTTCAACTGAAGCCATGTGATAAAATGGTGCTGGATAACGGAGTTGTAGTATACGCCATTGATGCCGGTGCCCAGGATGTGCTGCAAATGGAAATGGTTTTTTACGCTGGCAATAGTTTTGAAAGCAGTAATGCGGTGGCAGCGGCAACCAGCTATATGTTAAAAAACGGCACTTCCACAAAAACGGCTTTTGAATTAAATGAGGCTTTTGAATATTATGGTGCACATTGCAGCCGCACCTGTAAACATGAAACAGCTTCGCTTATTTTGCACACGCTAACGCGGCATTTGGAAGAACTGTTGCCGGTAATTAAAGAAATGATTGCTGACTCCATTTTTCCGGAAGAGGAACTGGCTATTTATAAACAAAACAGCAAACAAAAATTATCTGTCAACCTGCAAAAATGCGATTTTGTTGCCAACCGCTTAATTGACGCTTATGTGTTTGGAGAAGACCATCCGTACGGTAAATACATTGTGGCCGCTGATTACGACGCCCTTACTACCGAACAATTAAAAGATCATTTCAATCAATATTATTTAAATGGCCATTGCATTATTTTTGTAGCTGGAAAATTGCCAGGCAATTTGTTTGACGTATTAAACAACCAGTTTGGAAAACTTACCTTAAAGCCAGGTAGCAGTATCGTTACTAACCATATTGTACCCGCTGCAACAAAAAAATACCGCATAGCAAACGACCCGAATGGGGTACAGGGTGCGATAAGAATTATCCGGGATTTTCCTGACCGTCATCATCCTGATTTTATGAAAATGATGGTACTAAACACCGTGTTTGGTGGATTTTTTGGCTCCAGGTTAATGAGTAATATCAGGGAAGACAAGGGTTACACGTATGGCATTCATAGTTACGTGCAAAATCATTTACAGGATAGCGCTTTATTGATTAGTACAGAAGCGGGTAAAGATGTTTGTGAGGCAACGGTAACAGAGATTTATAAAGAAATGGAAATCTTAAGAGAAGAACTGATAGATGAAGAGGAATTATTGCTGGTGCGAAATTACCTCATAGGCAGTATTTTGGGCGACCTTGATGGACCCTTTCATATTATAGGCCGCTGGAAAAATATTGTGCTCAATAATTTAGACGAAAAGTACTTTTATAATTCTGTAAAAACAATTAAAACAATATCCGCAGAAGAGTTAAAAGAATTAGCCAATAAATATTTGCAACCGGCAGATTTTTATGAGTTGGTGGTTGTATAAATAAGATACCAGCGCTCGCTTTTGTTATTGGGGCTTACTTTTTTCTGAAAACATTGTAACCTCTTAAACTGCGCAAAAAAACGATGCGTGATTTATAAATATTACTATTATCTTTAAGAGACAAGCGAAGTACCATGAACTTTTTGTATAAAATTCTCATCACCACTGTAAATGTGTTTATACTGGCAGCAATACTACCTGGCGTTGCTATTGAAAACAACAATATTGTAACTGCAATTTTGGTAGCGCTGGTATTGGCTGTATTAGACGCTGTTATAAAACCACTACTTATTTTGCTAACGTTACCTGCTACCATTTTAACCCTCGGACTTTTTTTATTTATCATTAACGCCTGCATCATTTTACTGGATGCTCACTTTGTTCATGGTTTTCAGATAGACGGTTTTTGGTATGCTTTATTGTTCAGCATTGTTCTGTCTTTCTTCAATTCTTTTGTACATAAACGGGCTTTCCCCGACGCTAAAAAGAGTAGGTAATATTTAGTTGTAGGGTCGGATTTTTGTATAATTTCTGAGTTTTTCATCTTAATTAAAATAAGTAACCAAACAGCAACCAAACTGTGTGCGGGGATTGTAATTAATAACCTGCAATCAACAGATAATTGGCAATATACAGCCAAACCAATTTAGCGATCAAAAAATCCGGCGCCAGCTACAGCCTTTTCGTTCATCATTCCGTTACCTTCACAGTCTAAACAAATGAATATGCATTTCGACAGAAAAAATTATTCCGAAGAAGAACTAATCGACCTGTATAAAAACCTGTTGCTTCCACGGATGATTGAGGAGAAAATGCTGGTGTTGCTACGGCAGGGAAAAATATCCAAATGGTTCAGCGGCATTGGCCAGGAAGCAATTTCAGTGGGTGTTACACTGGCAATGCAATCTGACGAATGGATTATGCCATTGCACCGCAATCTTGGTGTATTTACAGCTAGGGGAATGCCGCTGAATAAACTATTTAAACAATGGCAGGGTAATAAAGATGGCTACAGTAAAGGGAGGGAAAGAAGCTTTCATTTTGGCAGCAAAGAGCATCATATCTGCGGAATGATATCGCACCTGGGGCCGCAAATGGCTATAGCTGATGGGGTGGCATTGGCTTATAAACTCGGTGAAAGCGAAAAAGTTGCCGTGGCTTTTACAGGTGAAGGCGGCACCAGTGAAGGTGATTTTCATGAAGCTTTAAATGTGGCAGCGGTGTGGGATTTGCCAGTGATTTTTATAATTGAAAATAACGGCTATGGCCTAAGCACACCGGTAACAGAACAGTTCAGGTGTTTTAGCCTGGTTGAAAAAGCCCGGGGATATGGCATGGAAGGCATACAGATTGACGGAAATAATATCCTGGAAGTATATGATACCATCAAGGGTATAAGGGAATATTGCATCACCAACCAAAAACCGTATTTGATTGAATGCATGACCTTTAGGATGCGTGGCCACGAAGAAGCCAGTGGTACCAAATACGTGCCGCCACATTTATTTGATTTGTGGCAGCAAAAAGATCCCATTGTTAACTATGAAAATTATTTGCTGGGCCAGGAAGTTTTATCGGCGGCAACGATTGCTGCTATTCGCAATCAATACAAGGAATACATTGAAGCAGAATTAACTATTGGATATCAGTCAACGTCCATTATACCTGATACAGAAGAAGAGCTGGAAGATTTATATGCTTACAGAGAAAATAAGGTAGTTTACTTTAAAGATCAGCAGGATAAAAATTATCCGGAAAAGCGGTTTATTGATGGCATTAAAGAAGGCCTGTTACAATCCATGCAGCAGCACGACAACCTCGTGATAATGGGGCAGGATATTGCTGAATACGGCGGCGCTTTTAAAATAACGGAGGGGCTTGCTGAAATATTCGGTAAAGACAGAATACGCAACACACCTATTTGCGAAAGCGCAATCGTAGGCACGGCACTCGGGCTTTCGCTGGAAGGGTATAAAGGATTAATGGAAATGCAATTTGCGGATTTTGCTTCTGTAGGTTTTAACCAGATAGTAAATAACCTTGCAAAAATTCATTACCGCTGGGGACAAAATGCTGATGTGGTCATCCGTATGCCTACAGGCGGTGGCGTGGGAGCTGGTCCTTTTCACAGCCAGAGCAATGAAGCTTGGTTTATACACACCCCAGGGTTAAAAGTGGTGTACCCATCCACTCCAATGGATGCAAAAGGATTATTGATTGCGGCAATCAACGACC
>JANYFI010000478.1 GCA_025362765.1 Ferruginibacter sp.
TATGCAATCATCCTGCGGAGTACCGATTTTCTTCTGCTATTTTTTATGAACAAGGAGTGGATGAGTTTGGAATACTTACACATTTCAGTGAAGTATTCTGAGTGGAGATCGTGGTCGGTGAGGACACCGGACCACGGGGCAAAATAATTTTGTTGTTAAATAGTTTTAAGAAAAATGCTCCCTTTTGTCACCAAAGGCTGTTGCATTTATTTGTTATGGTTATATTCACAGTCATTATCAATAAAACTACATGAAATTCTTCTGCCGGGTACTTTTTACACTTGTTTGGGCAAATGTTTTATTGTCTTCCTGTTTTGCCCAACCACAGCGCAAAAGGTTCAACGCACTTGTTCTTTTTGAAAACGGCGGACATCATATAGCCTATTCAACTGCAGCAACAAAATGGTTGAATAGACTGGCGGCAGACAGTAATTTTTCAATTCACTATATTCACAATACCGATTCAATTAACGCACTGCTATTGGCACAATACCAGTTATTTATTCAGCTAGACTATCCGCCCTACGGCTGGAAGCCTGCCGCAGCAAAAGCTTTTGAACAATACATAGAACAAGGTAAGGGTGGATGGATTGGTTTTCATCATGCCAGTTTGCTCGGCGAATTTGATGGATATCCCATATGGCCATGGTTCCGTGATTTTATGGGAGGTATTCGGTTTGTAAATTACATTCCTTCGTTTGTGGATGGTGTTGTAACTATCGAAGATAGCCTGCATCCCTGTTTTAAAAATATACCAAGGCAGTTTGTTATCAGCAAAGAAGAATGGTACACTTACGATAAAAGTCAGCGGCAACAGGTACACGTATTGGCCCATGTAGACGAGTCAAGCTACTTTCCGGCGTCGGCAATAAAAATGGGCGATCATCCGGTAATATGGAGCAATACAACATTAGCCGCCCGAAATATTTATATATTTATGGGGCATTCACCGGAATTATTTAATAACATTCATTACACTACCTTGTTTCGCAATTCAATATTTTGGGCGGCGGGGCAGGTAGTTGCACCGAAAAAAAATAGTACTATAAAATAACAAACCCCTTATCAATCAATGCCAATAAATACCTTGCCCAAACGACTGCAATCAATAGATGTTTTTCGTGCCATCACTATGTTGCTGATGATTTTTGTAAACGATGCATCCAGTGTAAAAAACATACCGGCCTGGATAGATCATGTGGCGGGAAATGAGGATGGACTTGGTTTTGCAGACACGGTGTTTCCTGCTTTTCTTTTCATTGCTGGCCTATCTATTCCCTTTGCCATTCGCAACAGGATTAACAAGGGCGATACGTTCCTGGCGATTCTTCTCTATATTTTCACCAGGTCTTTTGCATTGATAGTAATGGGTTTCTTTCATGTAAACAGTGAAAATTACAATGCTTCACTTGCCGGCTTTCCACAACCTTTGTGGATTATCGCAATTACGGTGGCTTTCTTTTTAATTTGGCTTGATTATAAACCGTCGTTACCGAAAATAAAGAAGTATATCCTTGTATGCAGCGGTGTAATACTGTTAGCGGCAATGGTAATTATTTACAAGGGTGGCACGCTAAATGATCCTGAAGGCATGAAACCATCCTGGTGGGGCATATTGGGCATCATAGGGTGGGCCTACCTGGCAACGGCAGTTATTTTTCTGTTAGCCAAAGGTAACCTGTACTTATTGGCGATTGCTTATGTGGCTGCCATTGCGGTAAATGTGGCGGAACACACCGGATGGATCAAATTAAATTTACCCTTTGTGGGAGACTTATCCTCTGTATCGCTGATGCTGGGTGGCTCAGTTTTGTCTGTGGTATACGGCAGGTTGGCTGCCAGTGGCAAGGGGGTAAAGTTGGTTTATATATGTTTCACTGCTACTGGTTTGTTGCTTATTTTAGCCGGTTTTTTTGTTCGGCCGTATGCCGAAGGAATTTCAAAAATACATTCTACTCCGGCATGGGTTTTTATTTGCACCGGCATCAGCATAGTGGTTTTTACAATGTTGATTTGGCTGGTGGATATAAAGGGGAAACAGCATTTTTTTAGTGTTATAAAACCAGCAGGAACAAGCACGCTTACCTGTTACCTTGTTCCATATTTTTTATATTCGCTGTATAATTTGATTGGGTTTAACTATCCGTCATTTTTAAATGTTGGAACCGGCGGATTGATACGTTCAATGACAGTTGCCTTTTTGGTGATACAATTCACCGGTTTTTTGGAGAAGAAAAGACTAAGGCTAAAAGTGTAAAACGCCAAAAACAGCGCAGGCGCTTTACTCAAATAATTCAAACTTATTTTTAGGTCGGCGGCTTTCCCACCAT
>JANYFI010000502.1 GCA_025362765.1 Ferruginibacter sp.
GCGGTTATTTTCTACCTGGCTTAACATTCCTTTTGTAACGCCTGCAGATTCAGCTAATTCCTGTAAGGTAATATTTTTCTCCTTACGGATATCTTTCAACTTAGCCATTATCTGAACAATAATATCTTCCTGCATACACCGATATTTTACTTTACAATAGTCAAACTTACTCATAAATGCGTATTAGACACAACCAATTAATAACAATAAATTGTTAAGCGGCTTATAACATTTAGGTGATGAAAAATCTAAATCAGCTATCTAACTATAATATGGATTAATAATTAAATAAACTATTACCCCGGTTAGGGCTACATATAACCAAACGGGCCAGGTGATTCTGGCCAGTTTTTTATGTTGCTCATATTCTCCTATTAAAGAACGGTAGGCTGTAAACAAAACGAAAGGAAGAATGATGGCAGCTAATGGGATATGTGTTATTAATATGATGTAATAAAATATACGCAGGTTACCAGCGGCCATTTTTTCATCTTCGCTTAAAATACCATCATGGTTAGTATCGCCAAATTTTGTATCTCCTGCCAGTAAATGATGGCAGATGTAGGAAATAAGAAACAGCACAGACAAAATTATGGCTGCCAACATAATCTTTTTATGCAACAGAAAATTTCTATTCTTTACTGCTATAAGGCCCGCAACCAACAAAATGGCTACCGCTGAGTTGATGATGGCATTGAGTTGCGCAAAGATATGCACGTTAAACCCCGGGCTAACCGGAAGCTTAAATTTTGCCAGAAAGGCTACCGCACAAAATACTACTAAGGATATAATCCAAATAAAAGTCTTTGCCTTTTTATCATTCTTTATCAGGGAAGGTTGTAACATGTTTTTATTAAATACACTTATTTTTACTGATTATACTAATTTTTTCACCTTACGAATTCTATTGACGAATTACACGACTTGAAGAAAAAAAATCCAATGTGCTAAACCGGGAGGATGTTCAACTATAACTTATAACTCAACACATATAACAACTCTTTAGCTTCTGCCAAATAACTCTTTCAAAAATTCCTTAAATGTTCTTTTCTTGTCTTTTTCCAGCAGTAGCAAAGGAATGTCCCTTACCAGTTTTGCCTGTTGCAAAGTATCCAAGCCATTGTACCATCCTCTCACGATCCTGTTTTTATCCAGTAAAAAAAAGTTTTCGGTGTGGATAAAAGCGGTGTCAACATTTACATCCGCCACACTGGCTTTTATTTCGTGCAGAACGAAATCGTAAATCTCCTTTTTATTGCCGGTTACAAACCACCAGCTATCGTGGTTAGAAGTGTAGCGGTTGGCGAATTTTCTTAACTGAGGCACAGAGTCGTGTTCGGGATCTATGCTTACAGAAATAAACTGCACAATGCTGTCATTGCTATTTACAAATGAATTTTGCAGGCGCTTCATTGCCCTGGCCATGTTAGGACAAACAGAAGGACAACGGCTAAAGAAAAAATCAAACACCAATATTTTTCCTTTCAGGTCATCCAGCGAAACCGCCTTGCCTAGCTGGTTAGTAAAATGCATATTACTTACTTTATGCCACATAGTATCAGTAATTAGCTTGCCGTCTTTCTGAACGGTAGTTACGCTGTCAAAAAAATAACGATGTGGCATGTGCACCGCTGATTCGCCATAGTATTTCACTATATAATAGCCGGTAAAAGGCAGTATAATCGCTACCATTAAACCCAATATCGCCCGCTTGTTCATTCCTGGTACCTCCCTTTTTCTTTAATTAAAAAACCATCGCCTCAAATCTGGAACGATGGTTTACTATAGCTACTTCTGTTGGTCAACTAATCTTTCGCGCCTTTTTCTTTTGCTGCCGGTGCAACCTGCTCTGTTTTGTTCACTTCCACCCTATTGTACTGGTTCTTAAGATTTTTCCAGCTGGTGCCATCCCATAAAAAAGCCGCGATAAACCATACAAACAAACACAAAGGCACAATTATTGTCATAATCATATTGCGTATTTCGTCACCCAAATGCATGAACACTGAAACGATGTAAAATGCTTTGGCCAAGGTTAAAATACAAACCAAGCCTTTAAAAGCAAGCACCAATGTTTCACTGGGATTTTCTCCTTTATGAATATTGTAAATAGCCAACCCAATACTTAACTCTACAATTGTAAGGAAAGATAATATCCAAAATGTTCTCCATATCACTTTTGTGTTATCTGAATGTTCAGGATGAAAAGAAATTTCCGGTGATGCTACTGATGCTGACATATTTTTTTATTTATTGAAATGCAATTTTTAAAAGAACAATAAACTGA
>JANYFI010000518.1 GCA_025362765.1 Ferruginibacter sp.
GTAATAAGGATTACACTTGTGCTGATATCCAATTACCAGCAGTGGAAATTACCTGTTTCAATGGAACATCATACCTTATTTAATATTACGGCGTACATTGCCATTTTTTGCATGATCTGGCTGTTCAGCCGGACTGAGAAAAAACAAGAGATAAATCATCCTGTATAGCATATAACTCCCTTTGTCAACCAACACATTTTATCCAACTAATAATTCTATCCCATTATAGATGACTATCATCGGAATCAACGCATATCACGCAGACGCCTCCGCCGCTATTTTCGTAAACGGCCAACTAATTGCCGCCATTGAAGAAGAACGGTTCACCAGGGTAAAACACTGGGCAGGCTTTCCCGCTTTGTCCATACAGTTTTGTTTACAGGAAGCAGGCATTGGATTTGACCAGGTAGATTATTTCGCCATCGGGCGTGACCCGAAGGCAAAGTTTATAAAGAAATTATTGTACCTGGCCGCCAATCCATCCGGCAGTATTGCAGTGATAAAAGACCGCATGAGCAACAGTAAAAAAGCAGCGTCCATTGAAAATGAACTGGCTGTTTTGTCTGGCTTGCCCGCAACATTTTTTGCTCCCAAAATTAAACAGGTAGAACATCACCGCAGTCATATCGCCTCCGCATTTTTTGCCTCGCCTTTTGATAAAGCGGCCTGCCTCAGTATTGATGGATCGGGCGATTTTTCTACTACCATGACGGGCATTGGCAACGGCAATGAAATTACCATATTGGATTCAGTTGATTTTCCTCATTCGGTGGGCATTTTTTATACGGCCTTTACACAACTGCTCGGCTTTCCGCACTATGGTGACGAATATAAAGTGATGGGCATGGCACCTTACGGCGAACCATTGTATGTAGAGCAACTGAAAAAGGTAATTCAGTTAACCGGCAACGGACTATTTACACTCGATTTATCTTATTTCAGGAATGCGGCGCAGGGCGTTATCAGTTATGGAGACAACAATGTGCCGGTGGTGGCGCCGATGTACAACGATAAACTGATCAGGGAATTTGGTGAACCCCGCAAAGCGGAGGAGCCGTTGTCGCAATACCATAAAGACCTGGCAGCTTCTGTACAGCGCATCACTGAAACAGTCATTTTTCATTTGTTGCAAAGTCTGCACAAACGAACGGGATTAGACAATGTGTGCATTGCCGGTGGCGTTGCGCAAAACAGTGTGGCCAACGGAAAAATCACCAGCAACACCGGGTTTAAAAACGTGTACATTCCATCAGCAGGTCATGATGCCGGCATCTCCATGGGAGCAGCCTTATACACACAGCACCAGTTGGTAAAAATGCCAAGGCAACCGGCCATTATGAGTGCCTATACCGGCAGCCATTTTAGCAACGGGCAAATAAAGGAACTGCTGAACAGCAGAAATATTCCCTTTACAGAATATGCGGATGAAGCATTGTTTGAAGTGCTTACTAACTGCCTCATCAACGGTGGGGTAGTAGGTTGGTTTACGGGCAAGGCTGAGTTTGGTCCGCGGGCCCTGGGCGGCAGGTCAATCATTGCCGACCCCCGCAGGATAGACGCCAAAGAAATACTGAATGTAAAAATAAAACGGCGGGAAAGCTTCCGGCCATTTGCCCCTTCCATTTTAAAAGAATGTGTAGCCGATTACTTTGAGTTGTCGGAAGAAGTGCCGTTTATGGAAAAAGTGTTTAGGATTAAAAAAGAAAAACAATCACTGATACCCGCCGTAACACATGCCGATGGTACAGGCCGCCTGCAAACGGTGGATAAAAATATTTCTCCCCGCTATTATGCGCTCATTGAAGCCTTCGGTAAAAAAACGGGCATCCCCATTTTATTAAATACTTCCTTCAACGAAAACGAGCCCATCGTAAATAAACCCGAAGAAGCATTGAACTGCTACCTCCGCACCAATATGGACATGCTGGTAATGGAAAATATCGTGGTTTCCGCCAGATAAAAAAACCATTACGCATTTAATACCGTTTACTAATAATAGTTATAACTAAATAAACGACATGGATTGCACATCGGCTGCTGAAAATAGTCCAACCCAACAGCCAATGGGTATTCGCTGCGTTATCGTCATTTTTTTTTAGTCATCCAGTACGGCGATAGTATTCACTAGTTAAATAATTGTTACTGCAAACAATAAAATGCTGTATCCTTTGTTTAAATTTGATGACAATTCAACGGGTTTTTCCGATCATTAAGTCACAGCACCAATGAAAGTAACACTCTTAACGGTAACATATAATTCCTGTAAATACCTGGAAGAGTGTATCAATTCTGTGATGGTGCAAACCCATCCTGATATTGAACACATTATTATTGATGCGGCGTCTACAGATGGTACGCTGGATATTATCCGGAAATATGAACCTCATATCGCTCACTGGATATCTGAAAAGGACAGAGGGATGTATGATGCCATCAATAAAGGCATCGCCCTGGCTACGGGAGCCATCATCGGCATACTTAACAGCGACGATAAGCTGGCGGCCGCAGATGTAATAGAAGAGATTGTTCACTGCTTTGCCGACCAGCACGTAGATGCGGTGTATGGCGACCTGGTGTATGTAGACAAATTAAACACTTCCCGCATTCTTCGCTACTGGAAGGGATTTGATTACAAACGCTACCGGTTTAATTATGGCTGGATGCCGGCACATCCTACGTTTTACGTGCGCACGAGCCTGATAGCTGATTTGGGCGGCTATGAATCACATTACTATACCGCTGCCGATTATGAGTTTATGGCAAGGTACCTGTACAGGTTTCGCATCAATGCCCGCTACCTGCCGAAACTGATCGTTAAAATGAGGTCAGGCGGACAAAGCAACAGAACCATCGCCATTAGGTTACGGGCGAACCGCAGGGATTACCTGGCGATGAAAAAGAACAAAATTCCTTTTCCTTTAGCGGCATCTATTTTAAAACCGATTATAAAATTGCACCAGTATTATTATACCTTTTTTCGCAAAACATTGTAGTGGCCGAAGATAAAATGCTTAAAAACGGTTGGCGCTTTTGACAAATAAACACGGCTACATTCGTTGCTGCTGTACAAACGGCGCTGGTTTTTCTGCTGCGAAAATGATATGAATTGTTTTTCAGTCGTGGGCGATTTTCGCAGCGCACAGGGTATAAACAAGTAATGGAACAATTTGCAACGCAGCCTATCTTTTTGATCTCTTTTTTATTATGTTTGAATTCTTAAAATCCGGAAAGCACCTTACCAGCCCTGCTATCTTTCCTTTTGCGACAGATATGCATTCTCACATCCTGCCCGGTATAGACGATGGAGCCCCCGATATTGACACTTCCCTGGAGTTGGTGAAGGGAATTTATGACCTCGGCATTCGCAATACGGTCGCCACCCCACATGTGATGAGTGATTTGTACCGCAACACGCCTGCAGCCATTGGCGATGCGCTGGTAAAATTGCAGGAAGCCTGTGCCGCCGCAAAAATGGACATTACCATTACAGCCGCCGCCGAGTATATGCTGGACGATTATTTCTTACAATTGCTGCATTCGCCGGTTCCCTTGTTAACCATTCATAAAAATATCATTTTAACAGAGCAGCCTTTTGTTGCCCAGGCCATTAACCTTCACCGCATAGCGTTTGAAGCCATTACCAATGGTTACCGTCCTATAATGGCCCACCCCGAACGCTACCATTTTTATCATGGTGATTATGAGGCGTACACCCACCTGAAAGACATGGGCTTTTTACTGCAGGTTAATTTACTTTCCTTAACGGGCTACTATGGAAAGCCCGTAGCCAAGGCGGCCAGGTATATTATTGCCAACGACCTGGCAGACCTGGTGGGTACTGATATGCACCATCCACGACATCTTGCTGTATTGAAAGACAAAAAAAACCTGCAGGTGTTTAAAGAGTTGTTGAGTAAAAAAAGCTGGAATAATTTTGATTTGTTATAACCGTTTAATCAATTTCCTGCTTGCCAGGAAGGCAAATAAGCGTTTAGAAACTGATATGTTTAGATGTGAAATATACAAGCTAAACGGCAGTTTAATAACGGCTAAATAAACAACGCTGGTTTTAAAAATACCCTCACCAGTTTTCAATGCAAACAGTTTAGTATAATTTTGTACCAATGAAACAACTGGCTTCTCTCAATCCGTTTTTATGGAAATACCGTGTGCGCCTGTTGCTGGGTTTGCTGTTTATTGTACTAAGCAACTATTTTAAAATCCTGGCGCCCCAGTTAACCGGTTATGTCGTAAACACCATTGTGCAGGCTGTGGGCGACCCAAATGCAGGCAGCATCGCTACAAAAAAAAAATATGACATCATCGTTGACCGCATCATCAATGTGCTGCAGGCAAAAACTTATGGGGAGCGCTTTTTGTGGTGTGGCATTACCTTATTGTTAATAGCGTTGGTGAGCGGTATATTTATGTTCTTCATGCGCCAGACCATCATTGTAATGAGCCGGCTGATTGAGTACGATCAAAAAAACCAGGTATTTGCGCACTACCAGCAGCTCGACAGCGGATTTTATAAAACCCACAGCACAGGTGACCTGATGAACCGCATTTCTGAAGATGTAAGCAGGGTAAGAATGTATGTAGGCCCCGCTATCATGTATTTTATCAACCTGGCCGCTGTATTGGGTTTTAGTATTTATTTTATGCTGAAATCCAGTCCGGAATTAACCTGGGTAGCGCTTTCTCCCTTGCCGGTGCTGGCCATCACCATTTATTTTGTCAACACCATCATTCATAAGAAAAGTGAACGCATACAGGCATTGTTAAGCGACCTCACCACCAATGCCCAGGAATCGTACAGTGGTATCAGGGTAATTAAATCGTTTGTACAGGAAAAAGCTATGCTGGGTTTCTTTGCACAAAACAGCGAAGCCTATAAAAAAAATGCGTTAAGCCTTGCCAAAACAGAAGCCATTTACTTCCCCAGCATGGCCTTGCTGATAGGGGTGAGCACGCTGGTGACGATAATGGTAGGCGCCCTCGGCGTGGTAAGGGATCCGCTACACCATTCGGTAGGTACCATCGCCGAATTTGTGATGTACATCCAGATGCTCACATTTCCGGTTAGTGCCATTGGGTGGACGGCCAGCATGACGCAACGGGCCGCCGCTTCTCAAAAACGCATCAATGAGTTTTTACAAACACCTTCCGCTATTCAGCAGCCGGAAGAACCTTTGTTACCTTCATTGCACAAAACAATTCAGTTGACTAATGTTGACTTCACTTACCAGCATACCGGTATTCATGCGTTGAGCAACTTTTCACTGCAAATTAAGGCAGGACAAAAAATTGCCATTATTGGAAAAACCGGCTCGGGGAAATCTACCGTTGCGCAATTGTTGTTGAGGATGTATGATGTGGACAGTGGCTCAATTTCATATGATGGTGTACCGGTATCACGTATTGATACGGGTTATCTCCGCAGCAATATAAGTTACGTGCCGCAGGACGTTTTTTTATTTAGCGAAACCATTGAAAACAATATTGCCTTTGGCACAACGGGTGCCACAAAAAGCAACGTTAAACGGGCAGCAGAACAGGCACATATTGCCAAAGAAATTGAGCAGTTTCCATTGGGGTATCAAACAATGATTGGTGAACGTGGCGTTACGCTGAGCGGGGGGCAAAAGCAACGAATTTCAATTGCCCGGGCATTGATAAAGAATCCAGCCATAGTGATTTTTGATGACTGCCTGAGTGCGGTAGATGCTAAAACGGAAAAGGCCGTGTTACATAACCTGCAGGTGTATTTGCAAAATAAAACGGCCATTATTATTACACACCGTATTTTTTCGCTGTTTGATTTTGATACAATTATTGTGTTAGATCAGGGTAAAATTGTAGAGCAGGGAAACCATACCGCACTGCTTCAGCAAAAAGGATACTATGCTGAAATGTACGCCAGGCAACAGCAACAGGACATGCACTGATTTTTTCAGGAGCTATTTATGCCTGTGATTAGGGTGCGTTTCAGAACTGAATTACAGGTTTATTTTGCTATTTGGAAAACAATTTTATCTTTGCTGAGTATCTGAATATTT
>JANYFI010000530.1 GCA_025362765.1 Ferruginibacter sp.
CCAGTTGGTACAGGTCAATCCGCTGCGCATAACTGCTAGCGAGATAACTGATGGAAGCTTTTGCAAATAGACCTGATTTATGAAAATACTCCATGGATGGCGTAATATAAGGCACTAACAAGGAGTCTTTCCGGCCATTGTACACGTTGTTGGATAAATACCCCAGCCCAGCTTTGAAATAGGAATGCGTGCTGCTTCGAACAATGCCAGCAGCAGCAGTAGAGTCAGTCTGCGCTTTACTTTGCAGGTAACAGGATACGAAACCAAGGGTAACGAAAAGTAACTTTTGCATGCAGTTAAAGAGATTAAAATAATAATGGGTTCAATAACTATTACCGTATTGAACCCATTAGAATAGTTTTTTGCCGCCGGGTTTAATTCAACGCATTATTTATTTGGCGGGGTCTCTCTTGCAATGGCAGCGATTGTTTTTTATCGCTCAAAAGGGGCGCAAAATTTAATCTCTATAACAGATTAAATCGTTGCATAAATCGGTGCCCGTGCAAAAAGCCAATTATCAAGCACCAAAAAAATTACCAGTTTCCTCAGCCAATTACTATTTCCTGCTACAATTTTTATCTGTGCTAACGCCAACGTAAGCGCACAAAACCACCCACATGCCGGTAACCAAGTTTACATAATATGCAACAACACCTGAAAGTTGTTTTAAAAAATAACTTTTATTTTTTCGATAAAACTGCCCATTGTCCCGTAACCGGTGCTAAGTGTGTAAATAAAAGTTCTTTGTTCATTCTTGTGCCTGGCCGGTTCGTGGCCCCGGCATAGTGCCAAAATTTCTGCTGTTTGCCATGTAATACAGCGGCATCTCGTTTCTGTCAAAAAACTTTTATACGCTGGAAGATACTATATTGAGCGTCCACAACTGATTGATTGAATCCGTGGGCTGTTTTTGGCAATAAAACATATTTCTTTTCTGGTGCTGTCAATCTATTAAAATATTTCGTGGTTAATTCCTTTGGTGTTAATATGTCTTCTTCTCCCTGTATAAAATAAACAGGCAGTTTAAAGTCTACATTATTCTTCAAAAAATTAATGGAAGAACGCATCGCTGGCACATTCAGTTTTTTATCGCCCACAAAATTCACAAAAGAATAGTCGTCGCCATCATTTCTGTTTTCATCATCTTTTTTATTGTCATAGCCAGGGGAAGCTACAAACCAGGCCGCAGGCGCCGGAGTGGAATTTTCTCCTTCATATTTCTTTACAATTTTCCACAACTGTCCTACGGTTTTTGCCCGGTCATACGGAGGTTTACCTATATCATTTAGTTTGTTTAACGATGCGCTGTCTTTCTTCTGTAACGCCATTTGGTAAACGGTGTTGTATAGTCTTTTGTCATCAGAAGGGTTTACAATTTGAGAATGCCCCACATAGGCGTAGAAAAGATCGGGGCGTTTGGTAACAATTGAAACGCCCAAAAGAGATCCCCAGGAAGTTCCGAAAAGAATGATCTTTCGTTTTCCCAAATGCCTGATAAGGTATTCCGATACAGCAATACCATCATCTGTCATTTGTTCAATGGTTAATGGGTGAGATTGCAGGTATTCCGCCGTAAGTTCTTCCATTACATTTCGTCCAAAGGTTTTTCCTGCGCCGCGTTGATCCCACTGAACGATGATAAAATCTTTTTCCAATGCTTTATAGATATGATCAGCGTACGGGCTCATGGTACTTCCCGGGCCTCCGTGGAGAAACAGGATAACAGGTTTGGAACTATCTCCTTTGATAGTTATCCATTGTTCTATTCCATTAATCAACATAAATTTTTCTTCAAAAACGCGTGTTGCTGAAGGGGAGCCGGTGGCAGAGGGGCTATTAATCGTAGCGGGTTGGGCAGCGGCAGATAAAACCAATAGAAATAGAAAAGGAATGAGTTTGCCGGTTAGTAAAATAACCGACCTGATTTTTTGTATGTACATTGTCTGTAAAGTAAGTTTTGTATGTGTGGCTTTAATTTTTCTTTATAAAATTTAAAGTTGTCAAACAGTATTCAAGCCAGCGTTTTTGGATTGTTGAAAGTTAGTAAATTTTATGCTGTGATGTACAGGATAATTTAACTGGCCGGCCTTATTTTTAATTCTGTTCAGTTCCATATTTCGTTCATTTCTGTCAGTATAATTGGATTACCGTCGGTAACTACAATGGTATGTTCATGTTGGGCCATGAAGCCACCTTTATTTCCTACCATTGTCCAGCCATCTTGCAGGGTTTTTGCATAAGTAGAAGTAGTTGTAATAAATGTTTCAATGGCAATAACTGAATTTTTCTTAAACCTGGTTAGGTTAAACCGGTCTCTGTAATTTGCTATTTCGCCGGGTGCTTCATGAAGACTTCTGCCTACCCCATGTCCTGTGAGGTTCTTGATTACTTTGTAGCCCCGTTTTTTCGCTTCAGTTTCTATCAGATGTCCAATGTCTGCAATTCGAACGCCGCCTTTTATATTGTAGATGGCTTTACGCAAAATCTGTTTTGAAGCGTCTATCAATTTTTGATGTTGATGGATGTCTTCACCAAGTACAAATGAACTTCCATTGTCCGACCAAAAGCCATCCAGTTCGGCTGAAACATCAATATTAATCAAATCACCTTCTTTCAATATGTTGTTGTCTGACGGAATACCGTGACAAAATTCATTGTTAACGCTTATACAAGTCCAGCCGGGAAAGCCGTAGGTAAGATATGGCGCTGATTTTGCGCCAAAATCCGAAAGTATTTTTGCCCCAAACGTTTTTGCGTGTACAAAGCCTTTGTTGTAAACATAAATTTCCACACCGGCAGTAAGGAGATCGTTGTAATGCGCTTTGGATGCTTCGTTTACCAGCTTTGAATCGCCTTTGTAAGGAACCAGTAATTTTACAGCAACGCCGCCTAAAGCAGCTGTGCGCAAGGCATACACCACCGCATCTCCCGGAATAAAATAGGGGGTGGTAATCAGTATTTCTTTTTTTGCTAAATAGATGGCTTCTAAAACGGAAAATAGAATAGAAGGTTGTACCGAATCAGGGCCACTTCCTGCAATTTGTACATGCACGTCTTCTTTTGTAGCGGCTTCGTGGTTAAAATAAATACTTTCGCAGTTAATTTTTTTGTCGCTGCAAAAATTCCAGTCGGTAATAAAAATATACTGGAGATAGTAAACACCAGGACCATCAATGCGTAGGTGCGTATCCCGCCAATACAATTGCGTTGGTTTGTTGTTAATGTATTTATCACAGACATTTATACCGCCCGTAAATCTCGTTTTTCCATCAATGATCACAATTTTTCTATGGTTGCGATAGTTGATGCGGTTGGCAAATAAATAAAAATATACTTTTGAAAATGGGAATACCTCGATGCCCGAGTCATGCATCCGCTTTTCAATTTTCTTTTTTATTGCAGGGCTTCCAAAATCATCATAAATAAACCTTACTTCCACCCCTTCGTTCGCTTTTTT
>JANYFI010000546.1 GCA_025362765.1 Ferruginibacter sp.
GGCATCGGAGTAATACCCGGTGGCGGCGGCACCAAAGAATTTGCATTGCGGGCGGCGGATGAAACACAGGAAGGCGAAGTAGATATTCTCACCATACAAAATCGTTTCCTCACCATTGCCACTGCAAAAGTGGCTACCTCCGCGGCGGAAGCTTTTGAGATGGGTATTTACCGCAAAGGCCGCGACCAAATAAGCATCAACCCCGGCAGAAGAATTGCAGAAGCCAAACAAGCCGTGATTGACCTGTACAGCGATGGGTATATTATGCCGGTGCAACGCACGGATATTAAAGTATTGGGCCGGTCTGCTTTGGGTACTTTGCTGGCCGGTATTAACGGCATGAACAAAGCCAATTACGCCACGGCCCATGATGTAACTGTAGCCAAAAAATTAGCCTACGTAATGTGCGGTGGCGATTTAAGCGAACCAGCCCTGGTAAGCGAACAATATTTATTAGACCTGGAAAGAGAAGCCTTTTTAAGCCTTACCGGCGAGGAGAAAACACTGGAAAGAATACAGAGTATTTTGAAAAGCGGGAAGCCGTTGAGGAATTGATTGTTATGGAAGTAACAGGAATAGTAAGGGTGGGCAATGGGAAGAAGTTGTGACCAGATGGCGAAGCTATTACTGGCTGTTACAAAATCCAATAGGGCGCACAACGCTATCCTGTTTCTGAAAATTACTAAGCTGCAATTTTTATGTTTATCATTTTACAAGAGTACTAACAGCGATAAACTTGACCAAGCCTGTTCAATCGGATTTAAGATATACCCCAAAATAATAAATTTTTACGTTGAGCCAACGAATAATAATGGTTGGTCTGAACTTAACCTAGGTGTTTATTGTTTATCACTTTTTCAGCTATTTTTACATGTAATTTAAAAACATTTAGTTATTTCCATCATGTATACATTAACTGTTTTTGTAATTATATACTTACTAATTCAACTTAAAAAGGGTTTATTTAAGTTATATATATTTGAAATTTGACCTTGATATAGAAAAAATTGCTTGCTGGTGTTGACTCAACTACATAACGAAAAAATGCTGTTTGCGCTAATAGCGCAGGGAGATGAAAATGCCTTTAGGGTACTGTACGATGCGTATTCTCCCAGGCTTTCGTTGTATGTGTTTAAGTTTTGTAAGTCTACCACTGCTACTGAAGATGTTTTACAGGAAGTTTTCATAAAAATATGGGCCATCCGTGCAGGCTTGAATCAGGTTGACATTCCAGAAGCTTTTATTTTGTCTATCGCTAGGAATACCACCATCGATTGGTTACGTAAACTGTCGAAGCAAACAAGCCTAATTGAGGACTTGAAAAATCAATTGCAGGAATATGATACCGATGCAGAAAATAAAATGAGTGTGGATAGTCTTAAAAAACTTATTGCGTCGGCACTTCAACAGTTATCTCCCCAAAAACAGAAAGTATTTCAACTCAGCAAAAACATTGGTTTAACACATGATGAGATAGCTGAAGAAATGAATCTTTCGAAAAGCACAGTAAAAAATCATCTTTCTGAAACACTTAACCATATCAGGAAACAAATACTGTCAGGCAACTCTTCTAAAAATGCATTGCTGTTGCTATGGCTCTCATCTATTTTGCGATAGTAAAAAATATTTTTTTCCAGGCAGTACGATAGCCTGGTTCAAACGTCTAAATCTTTACAGATAAGTCAACTTCTAATCTCTGTAACTAACTTTTGCTATAATAATGTCAACTCCCCTTAAACGTATCGAATTTCTATTGCAACAATATGCAACCTATTACTTTATTAAAAAGGAGCGGTTTGAATTACTTGATTGGATATTTAATCAAAACAATGATACCAGCTTGCAAAATAAAATGGAACCTGTTTGGCAAAACACAGCTGTTGACTATATTGTATTGGGTATTTACAGAGAAAAAGATTTTTGCCATATTTTGAACCGGATTATTCCGCAAGAAGAAAGTAAATCAATCCGTTTGTGGAATATGGGAAATAGCCGCCGCTGTAATTTCGATACTGGCCTTCGCAAGTATTGTTTATTTAAATGCCGACAATAAAATAAAAACCCTCCAATAGCAACTACTACATCAAAAAAGGGCCTGCCTCCCGGGAAAAGCCGGACGGCACTCACTTTATCTACCGGGCGAAAGATTATATTTTACAGTACCGGCAACGAAACATCGTTGATCTATGCTAGGGTGAACTTATTATAAAAAAAAATGGCAATGCCGGACAACCTTTTATTGTACACGTAAAAACAACATGGTTAAATAGAGTTGTCATTGAAAATATAAGTACATCATTTAGCATAAATGCCCGCAACAATGAGCCTGTTGTAAAAGATATATTAATTGAAGGTGGAGTGAAATATGCCATCGCGGGCTTACTGCCCAACGGGTTAATAGGTTTAACATATTATCAGGAGATAAAAAGGCTTTAAAGGTATGTCTCAAGATGTTTAATAAGTTTTAAAAATTTACGTATAAGAAAGTTGTTTTTATTTTTAATTTAACAGACTAATAATTATGAGAAAATTACTCTTTTTGACCATCCTGGGATTGTTAACTCTTTCCCAGTCAGGGCTTGGGCAGGTAAATGTATCGGTAGATTGGGGAAACCAACAAGGTACCATCCCATCTACAATGAGTTCATTGAATATGTGGTATAGTATTGACCCGGCGGTGAAAACCAATACTAAATATCAAGGGTATTTAAAATCGCTGAATCTGAAAATGGTTCGTATTCATGGATGGGAAATGATTACGCAAGGCAACCCACGGTGCTGGGTTGATTTCCCGAATCAAAGCTGGAACGCTACCGCCATTAGCAATTCGCTTAGTGGGATAATACCCAATGTGGGCAGTGATATTATTATTAACATCCCTGACGATGTTTCTTTTATTACAACCGATGACCAGTATGCCGCATTTTGTGCGCAGCTTGTCCAAATTGTTAACATTCAACTGGGTTACAATGTTAAATATTGGGAGCCACAGAATGAACGGATTGATGCCTGGGGCTTGAACAAAATGGTTACACGCTACAATAAATGCGCTGTTGCCATGAAAGCCGTTGATCCAACAATTAAAATCGGAGGACCTGCCAGTAACCAACCATGGTGGTCAGACCTTGGCAGTTTTTTATCTCAGACAAAAAACAATATCGATTTTGTTACTTATCACCATTATGGAGGCGGAGACGGCACCATAATTAATAGTTCAATTTACGACAATGCCCTATCCGTTGGTAATGCAGGCGGTGATGTGAGAAATGTAATGAACAGCGTGGGCATCCCGGCTTCAACTCCTTTGTTCATGGGCGAAACCAACATTGTTTGGTCATGGGATTTAGACCCACAAGGTAAAATGGCAAATAATGCAGGGGCGGTTTTTGATGCAATTGTTTTGCAGACAGCTGTAATTAATGGGGCTGTACAATCTATTCAATATTGGAACGACAGGGATGGAGCATATGGTAAACTTGACGCTAGTGATAACCCAAGGCCAGCTTTTTATAATTTGCAGGTTGCTAGTAATAATATGTATGGAAATTGGTTTAACTCAACATCCACTAACAATACTAAAGTACTTTCACTGGCTGTAGACAATAACGGAACGAAAGCAATAATGCTCATCAACCGGTCAACCACTGGCCAAACGGTGAACCTTAACTTTACTGGCTGGTCTACTAATTCAAATTATACCAGGTATGAAATTAAAACCAGTTATTCCACAATCAGCGAGTCGTGGAGTGGCAGTTCAAAATCTATCACCATTCCTTCCGAAAGTGTAACCTACCTGGTTTTTTCGGGTGCAACAGTTCCAGTAACAGGTGTAACGTTGAGCCCTGCAGCAGCTTCGGTTAATGTAGGAGCTACCACCGCTTTAACAGCAACAATAGTACCTTCAACAGCTACCAATAAAAATGTTAGCTGGACTTCCGATAATACAACAGTTGCAACCGTTAGCTCAAGTGGGTTTGTAACAGGCGTCACAGTTGGTTCAGCCACTATTACGGCTACTACACAAGACCAAAGTAAAACTGCTTCCTGTTCAATAACCGTTAACGCCGCCTCATTGAAAGCAATCAATTGTGGCGCTGGCGCTGCAGGCTCATTTGTTGCTGACAGTTACTACAGTGGTGGCACCGCAACAGCCCTTACATATTC
>JANYFI010000574.1 GCA_025362765.1 Ferruginibacter sp.
TGGGTTATTTGCAAAAATCACCCAGAGGAATTATTATTTCGCCGGAAGATTTTGCCGCATTGCTTGATTTGCAAAATGGATTAGGCGGCCCTGTAGATTGTACGGTAAACGTAAATGGCAGCGGACAAAAAATGCGGATAAGCCGGGTGGAAGTAAATCACAGCATTGATGAAGCTAACAATCTTGTTTTTGTGACTGCGGCGAATGGGATGCCTGTATTGCCAAAAGACGGAAGCTGGAGCATTGTATCGCATGATAAAACATCTAAAGAAGTTCATTCGATTACGGATACAACTGTATCACTAATACGCAAAGGAGTATTGGCAAGCCCGGATGATATTTTAAACAGCGTTTTCCCAAAAGAGATAACTCCGGCATCAGAATTATTTAAGCTTGCGGAAAATCGCCTTACACAATTTGCATTTCTTCAAAATACGGATACACAAAAAATATTGTATAGAAATCCATTTTTTAATGCGGGTGAAAAATTATTGAATAGCACTAAACCCGACCTGGGAGATGCTTACAGACTGCTTAACAGCAAAGGTGTTTTTCCAAACCTTGATAACCTTCCGTCAATTGATATGGATGGTGCCGGATGCGCAACAAAAATTATTGATGAAGGTTACCAGATGGTAGATAAAGCAGCAAACAATGTACTTAAACCTTTGCAGCAAGCTTTTGATAAAGATGCATCATTCACTTTTATAAACAAGCCCGGCATATTAAAGGTGTATGCAGAATATGCTAATACTGATAAAGATGGAAATAGCGCAGGCGGAGGTTTGCTAAATTTAGATATAAACAGTCAGGCAAATAACTGGCTGAACAAGATGAATGATATTACCATGGTTGTTGACTTGGTAGAGATGAAAAGGCTTTTCTTAATCAAAGGAAAATTCGATACTCAAAAAGGAACCGCCCCTTCATTTAGCGGAGATGATCCGGATGTAGGGCCAAAATTAATTCCGGGAAATGATCTGAAACCAATTATAGAAATCCTGGAAATATTAGAAGTAATAGGTACTTCAGCAGATTATAAAGACATTGCTAAGAAAGCGCTGAAAATAGCCATGAGCAACAGTCCTAACAATTGGGAATATAAGTTTCAGGCAGATAAGGAAATACCTGTATTGCAATTTCCTCCTGCATATCTTGATGGGCCTACTACACCTATGCGGCTGGAAGCAAACCTGAAATTGGGTATTTACTGCAACCTTGCTATTCCAAATCCGCCAACAGGGTTACCTGGCTTAAGCGCCGGAGGGTTTATTGAATTTGGCGCTAAGTTAAGTGTAATGTGTGTAAGCCTTGCTGCTGCTACAGTGTATGCAGTCGGGCAGGTTACTTTACGCATATCAGGAGATACGGTAAAAGGTCCCGGGCTTTACATGAAAATGGGTTTTGGTATTGAATTAATGGTAGGCTTACCGGTTGTTGGCAATGTAAGTGTATTATACGCTGTAGGTATTGAGATGTCTCTCGATACTACCCAGATTACGGTTGCTGCATTTATACTTTTCAGGGGCAGGGCAGAGTTAATAGGCGGACTTGTTACTATTACCATACAAATTGAAGCAGCAGGTAAATTACACCGTACACTAACGGGGCCAGATAAACGAACTGATTGTATAGCACAGGTAACCTTTAGCATAGATGTATGCGTGGCATTTGTTATTGATATCAATGAAACGGAAAGCTGGCAGGAAGCAAGGCAGATAGCATAAATAATTATTCCGCATCTCTCTTTATCAGAGAAGGGTGAGGCGATCATAATCAAAAATATCAAACCATGATTTCGAAACTAAGCATAATGGCTTTTCCGCAGAAGCAAGTCGGTAAAAGTTTATTACTGAATGTATTTATTGTAGTAAGAAATTTTAATCCGCTTTTGGATGATGCCGTGAATGCATTATCGCCGGCATGGGTTGATTGCAATCTTCGTTTACAGGCAATCGTTATAGATTCGCTGGAAGACTATCCGCGGCTTGATTCATTGCTATCAACGCCGTATGATTTACCAGCTATACAAATGGCGCCTGAGGCTAAGGATATATTTACTTCTTTGCAAAGCCGTTTTAAAATAACAAAGAGCCCGCAGGATCCGCTTTCAAGATCAAATACTGTCAATACTTTTTCTGTTAAGAAATATTTGCCCAACACGTATAGAGGAGCATTTAATTTTATTTCCCCACGAAAAAAAGACATTTGCGTAACGGGTGATGAATACCATTGCGCTGTAAAAAAGAATCCTAAACCGGTTGATGATTTTGCTAAAGACATAAGCGATGATACAAGCTGGGGAAAAGTTTTTGCATTTTGTCTTCGACACAAAGAGTTGGCGAAGAAATGTGGTTTTGTTCACGAGCAATTACAAATAGATTTAGCAGATGATACTTATAAAAATGGAGGATGGTTATACGTTGACCTTCATCCGGATTGCAGTTATTATAATCAAACATTTGGACCATTACCGGCAGATCAAACTTATGTAAAACGATATGCGGCTCGGATTCCAAAATTAGATTTAACAAAACAAAGAAATCTTTTTGCGGCCGTTGAATTTCCCGTATTGATTGATAACAATCCGCCATTGGCTGATTATCCTGTAGCGCCTTCCTCATCTATACTTGATGAAATGTTTATTGAAGCTGCCGAATATGATGATGGCTTCTGTAAAATCGTCCATAGTTATCAGCCTGTTAGCAATAGCCTTTTAAAAGAAGAGCAGGATGATGAGCATCCCGTTACCAATGATATTGGAATACGAATGGGTTGGGATGATGAGCAGTTAGCTATATGGCATGCCCGGCAATTAGGCGTTGACCCTTCAACAGGTAAACGACCTGATGCACCGCTAGGTGTTTTTCAATACCGGATTGATGTAAGAGAAAAAAGCGCAGACCCGATGAACCCTAATGCATGGATACCACTATGCAGGGTTCGTTACGATAAAGATGTACAGTTAGATGCAGTATTGATAGGTAAAAACAATGAGGAGCTGGAAATGGGCGTGGAAGTGTATCCTGCTCAAATAGATGGCGATAAAACCGGAAGCTTCTGGCTACCTTCTTATTTCTCGCAATGGATTGGTAATAGCCTGGTGTTGCAGGATGAAGATGCTATTGCCATTTATCATAAAGACGAATTAGATAAAAATCATTTCATGCCCGGCGACTTTGACCAGCCAGGTGAACAACCCTTCAAGGCAACAAAGAATGATTTTTATAAAGCCGTTGGTTTGGATGCTATTAATTTGCTCTACGGGCATCAGTACGAATTTCGTGTACGCATGACCGATATAACGGGAGGAGGCCCACTCATAGACGATAAACCTTTTTATGATTCTGTTTCACCAGTAACGCTTTGTCATTTTGTAAGGCATGTTATTCCGCAGACATTCAATTTCGTAACACCATTACCGACAAAGGATACTGAGATTTTTGTAACTGATACTTTAAGTGTACAACGGCCTTTGCTTGGTTACCCCAGTGTACTCTTTACAGGAAGTTATGGAGGTGGTGTACAAAAATTAATAGACGATAGTAATGTTGTAATTGAAGGTAATCTTAAAAGAGATATTGGCTTGTATGATCCTGATGTTGATCGTATGGAAGTGCTTGTAGAAGTAAAATCGCTGGCAATGGACACCACCATTCGTAAGCGGGATCCAAAAGATAATTTTGCTTTATTATATTCCACTACCCGTTCTTTTCCTGATGGAAACTTTGATGTGCAGTTAGATGTTCCATTTACATTTATTGATGCACCTGTCCTAAGTTTTATTGGAACACACGAGTTACCTGATCTTGGATTGAATACTTCAGGAAAAACTAATATTGACGATAGAGCAGATTTGGTATTGCCAACTGCAAGAGATATACGGATAACTGTAAGGCCCTTAACAAAAGTACAACCGGATTATTATGGCGGTGTTAATTCTGATGGCTCCAACAGAACAGAATTAAAAGGGATGCCTTCATCTTTTATTACAAGAAAGGCTGCAAAGTCGGAGCTGAATTTATTTAAGCCAACCGGTGATCAAATGATGATACGCGGCATTTACCTGCAACCTGATGAATCTATAGTTGTTACTGCAGATATTAATAATTTACTTGTCGCTAATCTTGCTGATGACAACAGGATACCAACCATTATTCAACGCTTATCAAATGCTATCGGCGCAGATAATAAAGGCATGTCTTTACTGGGCAAACCAGGTCAGCGTTGGCAATTCGGCATAAGCCGTTTTATAAGACATTCAGCTGCGCCAGATAATACCAGCATTACCTTTGCAACAAAAAGTGATTTGCTCAACCATTGGATTGTTCCTGTTACTTTACTTATTGACAGGGATTGGACATGGGATGGCGTCGAGATTACAAGCATACAGGTTTACCGCCGTAAAATATTTTTAAGGGATGCTATGCAACTGATCGGTGAACCTGATCGCGATGCGTTTTTAAATAATTTTAGCGCTAAAGATATAATGGCCAATGCCGGTATAACGGCAGCCATAGATGAAGTGTTGGTAGGTGATCTTGAATTGAAGCATGTCATTAATATTCAGGCTTTGGTGGAGTCTGACAGGTCGCAAACGTATTGCTGTTTCATCGATGCAGTTGAGCCTAAGCAGGATGATGCTGCCAAATTTCCTGACGAAATATTTGTTTCTTACAGGCTGGCCGTTAATTATTTGCAGAATGAAGCAGCAGGAGTGCCGCAGCATGACGATGATATTAATTTATGTCTGCATTTACCCGTAACCGTTATACCTGCCCAGATGCCAAAAATTGTAAGCGCAGGTATGGCCTTTAGTAAATATGTAAGAGATATGAATTATGCAAATACGGAAACACGCAAAAAATATTTATGGGTAGAATTTGAAGAACCTGTTTCGGATCCCGATGATGCATACTATGCAAGAATGCTTGCATATGCGCCTGATACTTTATTGGCACATTGGGAAGGCGATCTTTTAATCGCTCCACAGGAACCCGCATTGCCCATAGAACCGGAACCTGTCCGAATAGTCAGCACCGTTAGCAGTGATGATAAAACCGGCTTAAGCGCTATGCAGGAAATGATACCTGCAACTGATAGCAATGTGCATTACTTAGTACCGCTTCCTCCAGGCTTGCATACGGAATCTTTGGAAATGTTTGGCTTCTTTACTTACGAATTTAGGTTAGGACACAAAATTCCATGGAGTACAGCGCAGGGCCGCTTTGGAAGAGCACTCAGAAATACCGGTGTGCAGCATCCCGCTCCACAATTATATTGCATAGCCGACAGAAATGAAAAATATATTATTGTTACTGCGCCGTATGCCCAAACAGTTTTTGACGGACGTAATGTAACGGCAAAGCCACCACGCACTGAGGTATGGGCATTGCTTTATGCGCAAGTAAGGATGGCCGATGATAGTGATGAACGAAATGTATTGCTTACTGATAAAAAATTATTAATTCCTGACAACCAAAATATTTATAGCAATGCATATCTGGCTAATTTAAATTCTAACTCCGATGCAACACCACAAGGAGTAGCCGCCTGGCAAAATACTGAAGTGCAAAATCTGCTTGCATTGTATGGCCTTCCCACCGACAGTGCTTTAAGTGTATTGTGTGTTGAAATGATGCCAGGTTACGATAACTTTTTTGCTAACCCTCAGTACTATGCCAATAGGCCGGAAGTGTATACAAGAAATAATCTTGTGGGAGGCAATTCCGGAGCCTTTAATCTCGGACAATTTAAAAAATTTGTATCCGCTACCAATGACGTTATGAACGAAACAAGGGCTCAAGTGTATGCAGCCAACCAATCATCAATTGTTGAATATGAAAATATTGACGAGGCTGGCCCACGTCCATTAACCAGTGATCTTGGTAATTATCGCATATTAAGAACTTCCTTATTGGTTGCCGTTCCTGAAGTTTGTTGTACAGTTTAAAAAATTATTTAGAGCAAATTTTTGTGCAAGTAAATTAATCAAATGCTCGAAGAAAGAATTGTATTGCCAGATGGCTGAATTTGTATATTTTTTATTGTCATAACACTTCTCGTGCAAGATCCATGAACAGGACTTATAGGAAGTGATTTCCCAATCCCGGCAGGAAAACAGAGCATGGGAGTATAAAAAAAATCAAAGACTTTTCTTGTAAAGATTGATTTATAACGCAATATAGCGTACAACGAAAATCACAAAAAAAGGGTGTTGATTTATTTTTTAAAACTAAAGTTTTTTTCTTTTTCCTCCTCAATAATCAACTGTAATTCCTTTTCTCTCGGCAAGTTGATTAAATACTTTGAGACAAATACCTGTTGCGGCAAACCCATTGTGGCATATTTCACCAAAGCCTCATTTATACCAGAACATAACATAATACCGATGGGATCATTGTCTCCTTTGGTAAACTCGTTGTCTTTAAAATAGTTGAGGCACACATTCATTTGGCCGGAATCTGAATGATCGAACTCTCCAATTTTAAGATCCAAGAGGATATGACATTTTAAGATTCTGTGATAGAAAACAAGATCAATACGATAATGCTTATTATCAAAAGTTATACGCTTTTGTCTTGCTTCAAAGCAAAATCCTCTTCCCATTTCAACCAGAAAATTCTGCAGGTTAGTGATGATACTTTCTTCCAAATCCGATTCACTGTAAGATGGCTTTTACTCCAACGTTCCATGATGGCTTTCATATCATCGTTAATGAAAACTGTGATTGGTTTTGGGTCGCTACGCAACGCTCTTTCGGTTTTACTGCGCTCAAAAACCATGTATTCATCATGAATATTTTTATATTTAAGACAGGCTATATCTTTTGGATTCATACCATTTCCAAAGTAGCTGAACAACCAG
>JANYFI010000584.1 GCA_025362765.1 Ferruginibacter sp.
AAGAACGGGCGCAATAAACCGCCCAGCATTTCCAGTGAAAATAAAACATAGGTAAGTACCAGTTGGCTGCGGTGCTTTTTTATGAGGCCTTTTAAAATCTTAAAACGTGACATGTCCTTATCCTGTTGAATCGTTTATTAATCTTTTTTACGAAAATATTTTCGTACGCTAAATTGAATGGAGTTAGTAAGACTCTAAAATATTGGTTGGTTTAACCAGCGATGTTGTTTTCTCTTTCAGTAACCGAATTATGGGTTATTCCGGTTATGAGACCGCGACAATTGGCTGCACCACACCGGCAGTTAAAAGGCTCCATTGTTTCATCAAGAAAAGTGGAGTAGTCAAGGGTTAGTTCTTCTCCTTTTCTGATGTTTTTTACAGCTACTACATTCAAACCTTTGTAGCCTGTATTGGCATTGCAATGGTGATTTTGGGGAGCCCAGTTGCCGGGGTTATCGTCCCAAAGCAAATATACTTCTTTGCTGAGTGGGTAAGCGTAGCGAGCAAATATTTCTTTTTCTTTAATGCTCCAGTTCTGGGCTACGTACCGGCGGGTAACTATGCGTTGGCCAAGCTCTTCTCCTTTGAAAACCAATTCGTTAGCAGAAATGTCCTGCGTGGCATATATACCGTAACCTGCGATAGAATTGCCTTTCACCTGGTATTTTTTTTGCCTGCGGCGATGTCGGGCAATGCCTTCCGCAATGATGTGACGGAGAAATTTCTCCTGTTCATAACCGTCGTGTTTTAATATATAGTCGGCACTTCCTTCGTAGCCGTCCCTATAAAAAACAGAGCAGGTAAAATTTATTTCCAGGAAAAAAATGGTGTTGTTTTTGTCTACCCTAAAATCGAGCCTGGCATAGCCCACACCGCCAAAACCGGTAAAAATTTGTTGGGCAGCTTCCTTCAATTGCTGTTCCAGCACCGGATCATTGCAGGCAATATTCGCGTTGGGATGCAACTCCGAAGTCTTTAATGCATAGGTTTTAAATTGGTGGCCTCCGGGAAAAATATATTCTACCGGTTTAAAAACAGTAACAGTTTTCCCGTTAGCATTGGCAGCGAGCATCACCGTAAATTCCCTCCCGCTAATATATTCTTCCACCAGCAACGGATCATAGTCTTCAATGATGGCATGTACTTTTTGTTTTAAAGCTGCCAGGTTTTGTACGAGACTTTTATCATCCACGCCCAAACTATCACCCGCTTTTGCGGGCTTTACAAATAACGGATACCTTAGATGTTTGCAGGCAGCTTCTACATCATCTTCGGTAGTAATTAATGCAAAAGCAGGTGTCTGAATTCCCTCTGTATAGGCCACATATTTCATCAGTTCTTTTGACGGATCATACAAAAGAGTAGTGGGTCCGGTGAAGGGCAAATTCAATAATTCCAACGTATATATAACATCAATGCTGGGAACTTCCCATTCAAGGTAACCTTCGCAAAGATTGACAAAAATGTCGTAGTTTTTTTTCTTAAGCGCTTTTAATTGTTTGTACGTAGTGAGCTTGTTTAATGACACGTGGTCAAAGCTTGCTTCGGGCATCAGGTGACTTAATTCTCTTGGCGGATCGTAGTGTTGATAGTCCACATCCGATGTTGAATAGTCCGGTTGCAACACGCAAATGCGAAGGGGAGTAGCCCCCCCGCCCACCACGGGTGGATTTTTTAGGGCATCCGGATTTGATGCTTTATGTTGTTCATCCACGGCTTTCAGTTTTTTAATATTTTCTGCACGTTATTTTTAGGCAGATGGTTCATTTCTTAAACGGATTCATTTCTTAAAAAAGCATCATTAATTATTTCTACTACGAGGTTGCTGAATGTTTGATTGCTTACTCTTAATATAGCACCTATGGAAGTGTAATCTTCATCTTCGCTTAAACCACATTGTGCATTTACCTCGAGCACATATAGCTTTTTAGTAACGGCATCCATCCTGATATCTACCCTGGAATAACCTTTTCCTTTGCAGGCTGCATGCGCCTCCCAAGCAATTTTTTTTATTACTTCAATGAGTGCAGCATCAGGTATTTCGTATTCATAAAAATTAGCTTCATTGGGCATGGGCGTTTCTTCCTCATAAATTTCCCAGAGCCGGTCAAAAGATAAAAATTTTTCTTTGTCGGGTAGAGAAGCATGAAAAATGCGTTCAACAGGTGTATAGATTTTTGCATGCGCCGACTGATCATATGAACCAACTATCAGTACAGTAAACTCAGGGCCGGTGATAAATGATTCCGCAATAATACCATCCATGGCCAGGTTCCAGCCGCGGTAGCCGTCAAACATTTTATCGATCTGTTCATTCAACTCCGTTTTATTTTCCACCACATTTTTAATACCTACTCCCATGCTGCCACCGCTCACCGAAGGCTTTACTATAATGGGCACACCCAATCGGTCAAAAATTCCGTTGGTGTATTGTTCTTTTATTTTGATGGCCTCCCAGTTTGCATTCGCTACATTGTGTGTATCAAATGCTTTTTTCATCGGAATCTTAGAGGTAGTAATGTCGTAAAAATATTCGTCGGCCCCGGTGTACACAAGCCCTTTTTTTTGTAATAGTTTCACCACAGAAATACCGGGAGTTCCATTTACTTCATCGCCATCACAAATATTAAATACTACAGGGTAAAAAGTGCGGGCTGCTTTTTCCTGAACAATATTTTCTATTATGTCAGCATAATTTTGCATGGTAACGGGTTGCCATTGCCAGGGGAGATTCAATGCGTTGAATGTGTTGGTATATTCTTCAATACTTTGGCTAAAGTCGTAGTAATAATCAATATTGGCGTCACTCGATTGCAGTGACGGGGCCAGTACCCAAACTTTCAGTTTATCAATGGGGATGGCTGGCAAAAAAGAGGAAGATGATGGCATAAGTTTTATTGGCAAGCCAGATTTTAATCCGGATACATAAATGTATTAAATACATTGATTAATAAAAAAGATAAATTGCCTTTAACTTTACAATCACAAATAGAGTTGTCTGTTTTGCAAACTGTAAACTACTTCTCATCAAAATAATATCTTTATCTTTTAAATAACTTCCCTTGACGAAAGAAGAAAATACCACGGATGGCGAATTGTTATTGCAGCTGGTAAAAATGGGAATGCCTTTTGGTAAATACAAGGGGACTATATTAGCAAGTTTACCGGTAGCATACCTGGAATGGTTTAACCGAAAAGGTTTTCCCAAAGGCAAATTGGGCATCTTGCTTGCTACGATGTATGAAATAAAAATAAACGGATTGGATTATTTACTTACGCCGCTAAAAAAATAGACGTCTTTTTTATCCTTTGGCGCTCTCAGGTCATACACATGGTATGCAGGCGGGTATAAACATCAGAATTATTAGTTGTTGAACACCATGAGAGTTAGTTGAGTGCTGAATAATTTAATGGTCAAATCTCCTCATACAATTGCTCCCACAGCATTTCAGGGTGATGTGAGAAAATAATTTCCATGGCGGGATCGGCGACTGACCAGCTGCCTTCTGTTATTTCTTCTTCCAGTTCGTTGTAATCCCAGCCGCAATAACCAATGAATAGTTTAATGTCATCGGCCGATATGGTTTTATTATTGAGATACGCAACTGCCTGGTCAAAATTACCACCAAGGTAAACAGACGCTGCAACCGGAATACCATCTTTTATTAAATCAGGCCGGCGGTGAAGGAAAAAAACATTTTCTTTTTTAACTGGTCCGCCCGCAAATAAGGGAAAGGCAATTGATTGATTGAATTCCACCAGCTCATTGAATTTTCTGGAAAATAATTTATTGATCACAAAGCCCATCGAACCTTTTTCATTGTGCTCGCAAATAAAAATTACAGCCCTTTTAAAATTAGGATCATCCAACGCCGGAGTGCTGATTAAAAATGACCCGGGATCAATATTCATTGAGGGATAAATAAATGTATGAAGGAGTGAAATTAATAAATAAACCCGATAAGGTATAATGGAAAAAATTACGCCTGTCTTTTTAACTTTATTTCGATTGATTCCGCTGCAGCAGCATGGTAATAGAGGATTGACGCCCTGAGCAGAATACAAATTCTGCAAAATTTTTATCCTGAATATTTTTGAGGATCAATAACCTATCGTAAAAATTGAGGGTGCAATAAAAAACCAAACAACAGGGACTATCAAAATTTTTTTTATTAAATACTCACTTTTTTATGACGATGTCATTTAATTTTTTTTATCACACAGAAACATAGTTGACATAGAAAATACATTTCGTTTAACAATGTTTTCTAAAGGTGAAGGAAACTCACGTGAAATCCAAAAAACGCCGCTTGTTAAGAAGCGATAATCCGGAAAGGTTGCATCGGTAAAATAGAATATTTTATAAATAATAAAATTGGTCCGCTTTGATGCGAACCAATTTTATCAGGTAATGTTACCAGACTGAACGAGAAGTAACTTAATTTTCGCGAAAGCCTTTTGCCTTCCAATCTATAAACGCAGCAATGGTTTGGTCGGAAAGTTTTGCATTTCTCATTGGCATAAAACCATGGTCGGTGGGGTTTTTTTGAATCCTGGCTATGATTTCGTCAATGTTATCTTTGGCGGCGGTATAATTATCCAGCGATTTCTTATTACCCTTACCTGCAATATGGCAGGGAGCGCAACTGGTTTGTACAATCTGTTGGATATTGTTTTGGTAAGTGACGGGTACTGCCGCTATCTTTTTAGAGTGGGAGCAGCACTGAAACAAAACTACTGCAGCAAGCAGGCAAAGAGTAATTGATACTTTACGCATGGTATAAATTTTTTAATGATGGAGTATACAATGAAAATAATCGCTTTTTTATGATGGCGATATCAGCTAAGAGACAATTTTTATATTAGATTGATGCGCTGCTACTGGTTAAATTAACTTTCCACACGACCCTATGCCTGCGGTTTTCATCGCTAAATTTTTAGATTTCGTCTCTTTTTTTTGGCTAAAGATAAAAAAGCGATTATTTTCATTGTATACTCC
>JANYFI010000616.1 GCA_025362765.1 Ferruginibacter sp.
ATTCTTAATTCTTAATTTTTAATTGGCCTTTATGTAATCCATTTTTTATTTGCATCTGTTCAAAAAACAGATCAACATGAAAAAAATAATCTTCTTAATTTTTGCAGTTTACTCCGCTTGTTTTGTCTCGGCCAAAGACGGCAATGGCAATACAGTTAAAGCTACACTTAGCGGCGTAACCGTGTACCGGCAAGGTGCAGAAATGAACCACCAGGCAAAAGCACAACTGACCAATGGTAACAACGAATTGGTAATTGAAAACATTAGCAATGTGCTGGATCCAAACAGTATTCAGGTAAATTGTGATGGCAATGTCACCGTGATGGGCATTGAGTTTAGTACCGATTATTTAAAGGAAGAAGTTAAGTCGCCTGCGATTCGCTCGCTGGAAGATTCTGTAGAAAAAATCGGCAGGGAGATGGACAGAAACAATGCCTCAATCAATATTGTAAATGATTTAATCAGTGTATTAAAAGCTAATAAGGAAATTAAGGGAACGCAAACAGGGTTGAGTGTGGCCGAACTTATGAAACTGATGGAATATTATAAAACAAAATCGGCTGAATTGCAGAATGAACTCTCCGTGTTAAACCAGCAAGTGGTAAAGCAGAAACAACAATTACAAAAGCTAACGGAACAAATAGCTGAAGAGCAGAAGAAAAACACCAAGGCAGCAGGTAAATTAATTTTGCAATTGAATTGTGCCGTGGCGGGAAAATACGATTTCAAGATTAGTTATGTAACACAAAATGCCTACTGGACGCCGTTTTATGATCTCCGTGCGGTAAGTATCTCTGCGCCTTTAAAAATCGTTTACCGGGCAAAAATATTTCAAACAACAGGTATCGACTGGCAACAGGTAAAGTTAAGTTTATCTACTTCTACACCCAGCCAAACCGGCAATGCGCCTTTGTTCAACAGTTGGTTTTTAAGTTATATCAACCCGGTAAATTACTATGATAAATCGATCGGTGTTGTAAATTCAATTGGGTATGCAAGTCCTTCAGTTGCGTTGGCAGGAAGTGTTGCGGGTTTAACGGTAAGTGAAGTCGCCGATAGTCCAGTAAATATTAGGGGAGAAGCAAGTTTCAATAATTCGCCACTTTATTTAGTCAATGGTAATGAAATGTCGTTGGGCGAATTTAAAAAAATAAGAAACAGTGCTATTAAAAGTACACAGGTTTTAAAAGATGCCGCAGCAACAAATTTATATGGTTCCCGTGCCAGCGGAGGTGCTATTATTGTTACATTAAAAGATGGCCTCGACGACTACATCACCGTAGCTGATAAAGAACTGAATGTAACATTTGATATTGATTTGCCTTATGATGTACCAACTAATGGCAAGGCGCAAACAGCCGTGTTAAAAGAATACCAGGTGCCTGCAACCTATCAGTTTTACACTGTGCCCAAACTGGATAAAGAAGTGTTTTTACTGGCACAAATTGCTGATTGGGAAAAGCTGAACCTGTTGCCTGGCGAAGCCAATATTATTTTTGAAGGCACTTATATTGGCAAATCATTCATTGATCCTTCGTCAACGCAGGACACATTGAACCTAACTATGGGCCGCGACAAAAGGGTAGTTGTGAAGAGAGAAAAGCTAATGGATTTTAGCAGCATAAAATTTTTGGGCTCCAACAAAAAGCAAACATTTACCTACGAAATAACGGTGAAAAATAATAAAAAAGAAGCGGTCAATATCTTGCTCAAAGATCAATATCCTTTATCTCAAAATAAAGAAATAGAAGTTGAATTGCTGCAAAGTGACGGTGCGTCCGTAAATACCGAAACAGGTGTGTTAAACTGGAAGTTGCAACTGGCGCCAAACGAAAGCAAAAAAGTACGCATCAGTTATAGCGTTAAATATCCAAAAGATAAAACGTTGAATTTGTAAGAGGGCTTCCCTGCTCCTGAAAAAATTGAAGCGTCTTCGCCAAGGGAAAGTTCAGGACTTTTCCAATACGAAAAGCGTTTCAAATTTGAAAGTGCTAAGAACCCTCCTTTGGAAGGCAGGGCGGTCACTTTTTTATTTACATTTGTATTTCTACAATAAAAATCTATGGCTGATTATTTTAAACAAATAGAAATACGCTGGAGCGACCTGGATCCAAATTTTCATTTACGGCATTCCGCTTATTATGATTTTGGCGCCTACAGCCGCATATCTTTTATGAATGAAAATGGTATTACACCACAGGTATTGGGCGAGGCGCACATAGGTCCGGTAATTTTTCGGGAAGAGTGTGTGTTTAGAAAGGAGATAAAATTTGGCGACGAGGTTAAGATCAATTTAAAATTAGCCAAATCTAATGACGATTTTTCACGTTGGACCATGGTACATGAAATTTGGAAAAATAATGACATATTATGTGCAATAATCACTGTTGACGGCGCCTGGCTGAATACGGTACATCGCAAACTAACAACACCGCCTCAATCAATTAGAGAGTTGTTTAACAGCCAGTCGAACTATACCGGAGAGTAGTACCAGCGGCATAAAATTTAATCTCTTACTTTTCTGCGTATCTCTTACAGAGACCATACCCAATGCCGTAAATAAATATCTTTGCCGTCCTTTTTATGATCAATACTACAATCAACTTATATAAAAACGCTTATGCCGGCTTAACCCGAAAAATGTGGTTATTATCGCTGGTGATGCTCATAAACAGGAGCGGTAGCATGGTGCTTGCATTCATGACCTTGTATTGTCACCATATGGGGTACACCATGCAGCAGGGAGGATGGGTAGTTGCTATCTATGGTCTTGGCTCGCTGGCGGGTGCATTCGCAGGTGGCAAACTCAGTGATCGTTTTGGATTTTATTACACCCAGTTTTCATCGTTGATATTGGGCGGTATTTTATTTATGGTGCTGGGGTTAATGCAATCATACGGCGCTATTTGTATTTGTACTTTTTTTTTGAGCATGGTCAATGAGGCTTTTAGGCCAGCCAATGCTACTGCCATTGCATACTATAGCTCGCCTGAAAACAGAACACAATCTTTTTCTTTGGTGAGGCTGGCCATTAACATCGGCTGGGGCGTAGGCAGCGCTTTGGGCGGCTTGCTTGCCTCCATCAATTATCATTTATTATTTTGGGTAGATGGCTGTACTAATATACTGGCGGCTTTTTTATTGCTTGCCATTCTGCCAAAAATAACACTGGCCCAACAAAAACAGTTGCGGCAAACAAAAGAAAAGATCAGCGGTATAACAAAAGCATTGTCCGCTTACAATGACAAACCGTTTTTAATATTTTTAAGCCTGCAGGTGCTATTTGCCGTTTGCTTTTTTCAGTTGTTTACTACTGTGCCTTTATATTTTAAAGAAGGGTTACAACTAAATGAGTTTTTAATTGGCGTGGTAATGGCAGTGAATGGTTTATTGATTGCACTGGTTGAAATGGTAGTAGTGTTTAAACTGGAAGGCAGAAAACCTTACCTGGTACTGATGTCATACGGCTCGTTGGTAATGGCATTTTCTTTTTTACTGTTGAACATTTCTTTTATTCACGGCTTTGTGCTTGCATTAATATTTATGATTTTTATAACTGTTTCGGAGATGACTGCGATGCCCTTTATGAACAGTTATTATATTGGTAGAAGCAATGAAAGCAACCGCGGGCAATACGCAGCCTTATACACCATGGCATGGAGCCTGGCGCAGGTAATAGGCAGCAGTAGCGGAACACAAATAGTACAAGCTACGGGTTTTTTTAATTTATGGTGGATTATTGCACTCCTTAGTGTTATAGGAGCTACCGGCTACCGGTATTTATACAGGCAAAATGTTAAAAATCATTTACCTGCAACCTGATGGTTTATTGCTTCGTACTTTAGAAAAAAGAGTCGTGAAGAAATTAATAAATATTCCTGCCACATTTTTTGTGGCGGCCATTGTAGTCGCCGCATTTGCATTTTGTTCTCTTAGAAAATCTCCTGTAAAATATGGCCCGCCAGTTGTAACCCCTGGGTTTGCCGTAATGGAGTTATTTACCTCGCAGGGCTGCAGCAGTTGCCCTGCTGCTGATGAACTGTTTGGTAAGTATGCTGGGCAAAACAACCCCAATATCATTACACTTTCGTTACATGTAGATTACTGGAACCGGCTTGGCTGGAAAGATTCTTTTAGTGATGCAGCCTTTTCCCAAAGGCAGCGGCAATATGCAGGCGCCATTGCAGGAAGTTCCGTTTATACACCGCAGCTTGTTATCAACGGAACTATGGAAATGGTAGGAAGCGATGAAGCAAAAATTACGGCGTCCATAAAAAGGGCATTGTCACAAAAACCAATTGCCGCCATTTCGATCAGTAGTCATGAAATTAACAACGACACATTAAAGATCAGGTATGCCGCCACGGGAAACCTGGCCAATACCAACATATTGGCATTGCTGGTTCAAACCAATGCAGTTACAAAAATAAAAGCAGGAGAAAATAAAGGCGCAATGCTCACCGGTTATAACATTGTTAGAACGATGGTAACAACCCCGGCAAAACCTGAAGGAGCATGTCGTCTGCAGGTTCCGGACTCCTTTGAGCCGGGTAAATTCAGCCTTGTTCTGTTGCTACAGCAAACCGGTAAATTAATTATTACCGGCGCAGTTAAACAGGTAATATAAAAAAGCCGTTGCCTTTAAAGCAACGGCCTCGTACCGACGGGGATAATTAATTTATAATTCCTTTACCAAACTGGTGGAGGTAGCCTTTGCGGTAAGTGGCACCGATTGGCCCATCACGTCAATGGTACCCGTTAGATCCATGGTGCTTTTATTTTCTTTTTGCACATTCGATATAATATCTACCATAACAGCTGAAGCAATTTTGCTCGTCATCACCGCATTCATATCCATACCCTGTATCTGCATGGTTTTGTTAACGTCCATTACACTGTTCACCGTAACATCAGCTACCTTATTAGCAATAGAGTTTAGTTTGTAAGTTCTTACCATTTTCAGTCCTTCGCTTTTTGTGCTGTCCTGCCAGCTGTCACCGGCTTTTTTGCCCTTTGGAATTACTAAAAATAACAAGGAGGTAACATTGTCCTGCCCACCACCCATCATTTCCATGATGGCAGCCATTGGGTTGCTGTCTGCGCTGTCATGTTTGGTAGTATCTTTTGCCGCCAGTGTTTTTCCTTCATTGGTTATGTCAAAATCTTTAGGCATGTTTATTTTGTCTTTGTAGACAGCACCTGCATCTCCGGCCATATCTTCCTTTTTTTCACTGTCGAAAGTTTTTTCCTGCCCCATACCGCTAAAACTTGATTTGATGGCTGTAATCGTTTGTGTGATGGTATAGTTGTTGTCTTTAGTGTCCTTTACCTCAGCACTTATTTTACTAACGCTGCCAATTTTCATTTCCATGCTCTGGCCCATCATCTCCTGTGTTACATTACCATCGGCTGATGATTCTATAACAAAGTGCTGCCCTTTTTTAAGGGCGATTTTGCCAGTAGGCGTTTGTGCAAACGTTCCAACAGAGAGAACGGATAAAAAGACTATCAGTACTTTTTTCATATTTAATTTATTTTTTGGTTCGCAAATCTAATTACAATTGGGTGATATCCGTTTTTGTTTGCGATGTTTTCGATAAGGCGCTTTGTTTAACGGGAAACATTGTGTCAAAACAGTGTGTTGAAACAGTTTTCGGCAGTAATTGTTCGCAAAGGCCGGCAGGAGGTCAACGGTTCATTTTGCAAAAAAAAGTGAAAAAAAATTAATGCGCAGTACCTTTGTAAAAAGTACAAAAACAACGTTATGGAATTTGTAGATTATTACAGCATATTGGGCGTTGATAAAAAAGCTACGGAAGAAGATATCAAAAAAGCCTACCGCAGGCAGGCAAGAAAACTGCATCCCGACTTAAACCCTAATGATAAAGATGCACATAAAAAATTTCAGCAGGTAAATGAGGCCAATGAAGTGTTGAGCGATCCTGAAAAAAGAAAAAAATATGATCAGTATGGAAAAGACTGGCAACATGCGGACCAGTTTGAACAACAACGCCGCTCGCAAAGGCAATCACCATTTTCTTCCGGCGGCCAGCAGTTTGAAGGCGGCGATGAAGGAGATTTTTCAAGTTTTTTTGAATCTATGTTTGGAGGATCAGGCCGCAGCAGGCAAACAAAATTCAGGGGACAGGATTTTAATGCTGAATTACATCTTGGTTTAACAGAAGCCATGGAAACCCACCAGCAAACGTTGACTGTAAACGGAAAAAATATTCGGATTACCATTCCGGCGGGTGTTGATAACGGTCAGATCATTAAGTTAAAAGGGCATGGCGCACCGGGTGGAAATGGTGGCCCGGCCGGAGATTTGTTTATAACTTTTGTAATAGCGCCACACGCCGGTTTTAAAAGAGTGGGCAATGATTTATATACTCATGCGGAGATTGATTTATATACAGCGATGCTGGGAGGTGAAACGACAATTGAAACGCTGAAGGGAAAAGTAAAATTAAAAGTGACTCCTGAAACCCAATACGCCACCAAGATAAGGTTAAAGGGAAAAGGTTTTCCGGTGTATAAAAAAGAAGGGGAGTTTGGCGATTTGTATGTTACTTATGATATAAAATTACCCACTAATCTCACTGAAAAACAGAAAGAACTATTCACTGAATTGTCAAAGCTTAAATAAATGATCGTATGTCAACTACACAATTGATAGCAGCCAGCGAGTTTTGTATGTATCACCAGGTTGAATTGTCTTTTATTCAATCGCTACAGCAATCAGGCTTACTTACGGTGATTGTACAGGAAGAAAAATTGTATGTGGAAGAAGAAGAGTTGCCCCAGCTGGAAAAGATGGTAAGGTTGTACCACGAAATGGGCATTAATATAGAAGGAATAGAAACCATTACTTATTTACTGGAACGAATGAACGATATGCAACGGCAGATTGCTGAACTTAACCGGCGATTGAGTAGGTATGAGGGTTAAGGAAATAAAATGGCAAATAAAAATCCCTTCTGTGAAAAGAAGGGATTTTTATTTGAAGCGCTATTATTCTTTTAAGGAAATATTCCAAGCTCGGAATAAGTAATCGCCACTTTATTGATTGCGCTCACGTATGCGGCTGTACGCATATCGGGTATCGATGGGTTATTGTGCCATATATCCATAATTTCACGTGTCGCACCGATCATGGTTTCTTCCAGCCCGCTGTGCACCAGGTCTATTTCTTCTGCGCCATGCATGATGATTTCCCGTTCTTTTTCCACTACTTTTTTCCCGCTCAATTCTTCTATCTGCTTTAAAATACGGGTATTTAAATTTTCAGTAAAGCGCTTTTCCAACCGGCCATAGCGCACATGACTCAGGTTTTTTAACCATTCAAAATAACTCACCGTTACCCCGCCGGCATTCAGGTACATATCCGGCACTACCAAAATTCCTTTTTTTATAAATATTTCATCCGCTTCCGGCGTGCATGGTCCATTGGCAGCTTCTGCAATAATTTTTGCTTTTACCCTGGGTGCGTTTTCGCCATTGATTACATTTTCCAACGCAGCCGGAATTAATATATCGCAGTCCAGTTCCAGCGCATCGGTGGTTTTTGCCAGCAGGGTTGCGCCCGGGAAATTAATAACAGATCCTGTTTTGTTTCTATGCTGAAACAGTTCTTCTTCATTAATGCCATTCGGATTAAAAACAGCACCATCATGTTCTGCGATGGCTACGATAACAGCGCCATTTTCTCTGAAAAATTTTGCCGAGTGATAACCCACATTTCCCAAGCCCTGCACGACAACTTTTTTGCCGGCAATGCCTTTATTAAGTCCTAATCGTTTCATTACATCGGGCATGTCGCAAACTTCTCTAATACCGAAAAAAACACCCAGGCCTGTAGCTTCCTTGCGTCCGCGAACCCCGCCCTGTGAAACAGGTTTGCCTGTTACGCAACCCGCTGCATCTATTTCGCCCGGTTTTAACGACTGATAGGTATCAACAATCCAGGACATTTCTCTTTCACCCGTACCATAATCAGGCGCAGGTACATCTATGCCCGGGCCAATAAAATTTTTCTTTACCAGTTCCGAAGTATAGCGACGGGTGATTTTTTCCAATTCGTATACGCTATAATTTCTTGGGCTAATTTTTATACCGCCCTTTGCTCCGCCAAAAGGTACATTTACTATGGCGCATTTGTAAGTCATCAAAGCGGCCAGGGCCATCACTTCATCCTGGTTTACAAAACTGCTGAAACGGATACCGCCTTTGCAGGGCGATTTGTGCTGGCTGTGTTGTACCCGGTAAGCTTCAATAACTTCGATGGAACCATCGTCTCTTTTTATAGGGAAGCGCATTCTGTACACACTGTTGCAGGCTTTAATCTGCTCTAAAATACCGCTATCCCAATGGGTAAATAACGCTGCTTTATCAAAGCTTTTTTCTACACTTTCAAAAAAACTGTAAGATTGTTCTGCTGACATAATGTTTTTTTTAAGGCAATCGTAAATAAATCACAGCAACTGGCAAGTAGCTATGCAATGCTTTTTTGTGTGGTTGTTGAGGCAGTTATAAAAACATGTTGCCAATTATAATCTGCTTAATAGGTGATGGTAACAATGTTAATTATATAACGTTTACGGACGGTAGCAATATTGCAAATAACTCTGTTGTAAAAATGATATTGCAGTGAAAGTACAGGATTTTACTGCAAACCTTATTGCGATAAGCCGTCTTTTTCAATTTTAGCTATCTTTCTGTCGATGCTTACAACATATAAAAGTAACCCGGCAAGAATGGTTACGCAAACAGCCAGTACTACATAAATTTTCCCATTGCTGCGCATGCCTGTTTGCTCAGGGTCATTCATTTGTGCAAACAGATTTGAGCTTAACAAAAGTGCTGGTAAAGTTACCAACAGGCAAAAAAGTTTATTCCGCATTGAGTAAATTTTTATCTCTGATTAATTCTATCCTGATATTTAAAGTGCTGATCCAGGTACCCAGTAACGTCCAGCCAATTACTGCCGGTAGAAATACCAGCTGCATAGTAGCATCAAGGTCTGCACCATTTAAGCCGGGGTTACCTTCAACCCCTTTACCTCCGGGATGCAAAGACTCCACCATTCTTGGTAAAATCATGATTAATGGAATGTAAATAAAGTAGGCGAAAATATTATAAACGGCACTTACTTTAGCCCGCTTGTCTATGTCCGGCACGGCGTTTCTCAACACCAGGTAGGCAAAATAAATCAGTAAAGCAATGGCTACGCCAATCTGTTTAGGGTCATTGCTCCAGGGTGAGCCCCATGTATAGGTAGCCCAAATAGAGCCGGTAATCAATCCTAATATGCCCATTAAAATACCGGTTTTAGCAAAACACACCGCAAAAATATCATACTTTAAATTGGGGGTACGCAAATATAAAATAGAGTATATTAAAGAAATGCTGAGCAGGGTAATTTGCCCAAACCACATAGGAACGTGAAAAAAGAGGTTACGGGCAGTTTCTTTTAAATTACCGATGTGCGGTATATGTATTAAGAATCCAGCGGTAAAAGTGTAAGTCAATAAAACCACCGCTACTATTTTCCACCAGCTTTTGCGCATTTTTAAATAAATAAGAAGGCAAATTTAGGGTAAAGCAACCTTTATTAGTAGATAATTTTTAAAAACACAATGGTTAATTGCCGGTACAGTTTCTGCTTAATCCTTCCACAGAAAAGGAAATAAAATAATGGACAATACCAACACCATAATATCCAATCCGACAATTAAACCCGTTAAATTCAATACAGCTCCGTCCCTAAACTGCTCGCCAAAAGCGGCTTTTGACAACCGGATTACCAGCAATAATTGCGGCACAATTAAAGGAAAACCCAGGATAGCCATCAGGGCGGCGTTTTGCTGCGCCTTGGCCGCAATGGCTGCCAGCAAAGTAAAAACAAGGCTTAAACTAACGCTGCCCAGTCCAACTATGCCCACGAAAATCAAGGGGTTACTCAATGGGTTTTTTAGCAGCAGAAAAAAAAGACCCAGGCTCATACCGCTCATCAGCAGCATCAAAATAATATTGTAAATTAATTTGGAAATGATAAATTCCCGTGCACCAGAGATGGAATAAAAATACAACATGCGCCCGCGGCTTTCCTGCAAAAAACTTTTAGCCACCGCATTTACACACACAAATAATTGTATTATCCAGAACAGTGCATTCCATACATCAGGTTCAGGATTATTGAGTGACAGGTAAAGCACAAAAATGGTAGACGCCACATACAATAATATGCCGTAAAAACTATGCTGCTGCCTCATCTCCAGCAACAGGTCTTTTTTTAATAAAGCAAATACTGTTTTCATCAATCAGTTTTTGTAAAACTATTTTTTATGGAATTGAAAATAGTTAGTCTTTTAACAAGGCACAGATTCTGCAACGGGGTTCGTAAATATCTTTTTCTCCCAATACCACCTGGCCTGCCGCAGCTGTTTTACGGTAACTTATATTGGCGATATTG
>JANYFI010000682.1 GCA_025362765.1 Ferruginibacter sp.
TGTCTGTGAACCCCGCAGCTATGGCAGCGGCACTCCACGTTACACTGCACTGATCTGGTGAACCTGTTGTTGTAAAACTGGTTAACGAAGCAGTACTACCTGCGCAAACTGATGTGGTAGCAATATTACTCACGGTAACGGGTGGCGCAATGATTCCACAACCATTATTACCATACGTTGCAATCCCACCCCCATCCCACCACACAGTATTTCCATCAGCATTGGCTACCCACCCATTGGTATAACTTACAACAGTTCCTCCACAGGGAGCGCCACTTTTCCTTACTTCGAGGTAAGCGGTAACGGAGGGCGTATTAGGCAACATATCTGCTGTATTCCATATCGATGGCAAAGACGTAATATCAATATAAACAACGTACAAATTATTGGCGACACAAATAGCACCAACATCATAATTTGCATCAAACCCCGATGGGATAAACAGTACCTGACTGCCGGCGGGTATAACTGTTACCGGAGAGGTTACCGCCGTGATGGTACAGCCGTTGGAAGAGATAATGGAGCCAGTGCCGGTGGGCGCAATCGCATTTGATCCTGAAAGAATGTTTACAGGCAAACCCAGTGAAGGCGTAGGGTTGTTGCCATAAAAAAATGTATAATTACCTGCAAAACCTGCAGATGTTGTTGTAAATAAAATATATTCATTATTCCCCTCATTGCTTCCGCAGGCATTTACCATAGCCGCCTGTATAACCGGGCACTGTGCGGTTGCCACCACAGAAATGCTCAAAAATAATAAGCAGTGAAGGAGGAATTTCATGAAATTGGATATCAGTGGTAAGGTACCTTTTAAATTAACACGCTACTGAATCGGCTCATTTACATAAGTATCCAATTGGTGCAGTTAAAAAAATGGCAACCCTAATAAATGTTTACTATTCAATACATAACGAAAAACTGAGTCGAAAAGTGTGTTAAATTTTATCAGTAGTTAAAAAAATAAAAGAGAAAGAGATTATGTCAGTTGATTGTGAACATTATCTTTTTATATCAATACTCTTGGGAATGTTATGAAATATGCAATCTTTTTATATTTAAGAACTTTACTACACAGCAATAAGCTTATTCTTACAAAGTTTTATTATTAAAGAACTCAACTTTACACTTACGGCTATATTTAAAAAAACGGCTGCAACCGCATGCAATAGAAATTATCAACCTGCGTTAAGAATTAAATTTCAACCGTTTCAGATTAAGAATAATTTTTAAACAGAAAGAATGGAGTTGGTAGAAAAAAGCATTTCAATTCTTATAATAGAAGATAATCCGGGAGACCAGGTATTGCTGCGGGCTCACCTTGAAAACACCCATTTGCCTGTCACTGATATTATCCTTGCATCTTCCATTGGAGAGGGAATTCAATTTCTACAACAACAAAATTTTTCAGTCATATTTCTTGACTTCTTTTTGCCCGATAGTACGGGGTTGGATGCCTACCTTAAAATCGCTAAAATAAACGCCACCACTCCTGTAATCATTTTATCGGGTTTGTCCGATACTGCACTGGCGTTAAAAGCCATTTCTATGGGAGCACAGGACTTTATTTTAAAGGGCGAATACAATGAACAAACGCTGGAAAAGTCAGTGAGGTATAGCATTGAACGAAAAAAAAATATTGAATTGTTGAAGGAAAATAACGAGCGATATGACATTATTTCAAAAGCAACCAACGATATCATCTGGGACTGGAACCTAACAACAAATAAAGTAAAATGGATTGGTCTGGGATTAAAAAACTACCTGCCTCTTAACACCGAAATAACTGACATCCCGGATAATTTCTGGTCAAAAGGTCTGCATCCCGATGAACGAAGAGATGTAATAAAAAGCCTTTTTGCAGCAATTGAAAAAAAAGACCATTCGTGGGAATGTGACTACCGGTTTTTAAAGAATGACGGTATGTACGCCCATATAAACAGCAGGGGTTACCTGCTCGAAAATGACACAGACAAAACCACCCGTATTATTGGCTCTATTCAGGATATTACTGAAAGAAAAAATGCCGAGATCGAAACTCAAAAGGCGCGTATTGAAGCAGAGGAAGCAAGGAAAACACAAGAGCAGTTTTTGGCCAATATGAGCCATGAAATAAGAACACCTATGAATGGCGTTATTGGAATGACCCAGCTGCTTGCTGCTACCAGTTTAGATAAAGATCAACAGGAATTTGTAGCCACTATCCAGCAATCAAGTACCAACTTAATGGCCATCATTAACGATATACTTGACCTTACAAAAATAGTGGCTGGAAAAATGACCCTGGTGCAAAAGGATTATGTAATCACTGACCTTGTTAATAATTGTATTAGAATCAACCAATACAGGGCTGACGAAAAAGGGATTTTATTACACTGCAATATTGATAAAAAAATACAGCCAGTGCTTTGCGGTGATCCATATCGTCTAAACCAGGTGATTTTAAACCTGGTGAGTAATGCTATAAAATTTACACACCAGGGAGAGGTAAATGTACATATCAATTTATTGGAAGAAACTGCCGCTAATGTAACGGTGGAATTCATTGTTGCCGATACAGGCATCGGCATTGCTGAAGATAAAGTGGAGTCGGTATTTGAACGCTTTACCCAGGTTTCTGACAACAACACCCGAAAATACGGAGGTACCGGTTTGGGACTTACCATTACCAAACAACTGATACAATTACTCGGTGGAACTATATATGTAAAGAGTAAACAACACTACGGAAGCACTTTTACTTTTTACCTCACTATTTTAAAGAGTCAGCTACCCGGTTTCCAAACAAAAACAGGATCAATCGAATATTCCGACTTACAAAATTCTTTAAATGGCATTCGTATTTTACTGGTAGAAGATAATCTCATCAATCAAAAAGTGGCGGCTAAATTATTAACCAACCAGGGCGCTATTATCGAAGTAGCTAATCATGGAAAGGAAGCAATTGAATTATTAAAACGAATTAAAACCGACATTATTTTAATGGATCTTCAAATGCCGGAAATGGACGGGTATGAAGCCACCAGGATCATAAGAAATGAAATGGGTGAAGAAATCCGCAACCTTCCTATCATCGCCATGACAGCATCTGCGTTGATATCCGATCAGAAAAAATGCCTGTACGCCGGTATGAATGATTACATTGCCAAACCTTACCAGGCACCGGAACTATATAAAAAAATATTATCCCAACTTACCCCATTCAGCTATTCTATATAATTATTATTGCCGTATTGTTATCACGTCTTACAGTTTTGTAAAAAGCATCAGATTTTTACTTCATTAAGCATTAACATTCCCGCAACGGCCATGTCTGCCCCCTTCCTATATATTTGCGGGTTATTCGATAAAAAATATTATGGCAGAAATAAATGACGCAGTTATGGACCAGGTTGATCATGCTGAAAGAAATAAAATTAATTCACTGGTGGCAGTTATGGTTGCTATTACCGCAACGTTCATGGCTTTGTGTAATGTTAAGGATGGTAATATAGTACAGGCGATGTCGCAGGCACAGGCCAATGCCTTAAATTCCTGGAATTACTTTGAAGCCAAGAGCACCAAACAGGCTATTGCGGAGAATTCGCTGCAAATGTTGAAACTGCAAAATCCTGATACCAACGCCGTTATCATAAAAAATTTCGAAGCCAATATAACCAGGTATGAAAAAGAAAAAACGGAGATTAAAGCAGATGCAGAAAACTATCAAAAACAATACAATGATATTAACCTTTTTGATGACCAGTTTGACATGACGGACGCCATGCTCACTATTTCCATTGCCATGCTGGGCGTGGCCTCGCTCACGCAGAAAAAATGGCTTTTTTATTTTGCATCGGCAGTAAGTTTTTCAGGCATTGTGCTGGGGCTGGCGGCATTTATGAAAATAAGCCTCCATTCAGATTTTGTTTCAAAAATTTTAGGCTAACGAGCTCAATAGATTTACTTAACAGGTATATTCAAAGCTTTCGACC
>JANYFI010000746.1 GCA_025362765.1 Ferruginibacter sp.
CCAGGGCTCATTCTCCAATTTCCTTCCAACCCTTCCATTTTTTTCTAAGATAAGAAATGAGCCAGGCAAAGCTCAGTAAAAACCAGGCATAAAAAATGTAATTTCCCGCAGATGGATGGCCTTCAAAAAATGCAAAGTCAAAATAAATACCCACGCACATGTTAATCAATAACCAAACAATGGCCATGGAGATAGTTTGTACAATGCGTATTAAAAATTCTTTTACGTCAGGTTCTTCTTCCATAAATAAATTAAGTCAATTCATTTAACCGGCAGCCTTCATGCGACAGTAATTTAAAGTTAGGCTATTTTATCAGTATGTTTTTGAAAGCTGCGCTATCACCATTAAACACATTAAAATCAACATAAGTAGCAATACCGTTTACCTGGCCGGTTTCATTGTGCTGCCAAAAAATCCAGTTACGCTCAATATTCGGTTTGTCTTTTACCAGGTAATGCGCTACCCATAAAGGATAATAGTCAAATTTTTTTCCTAAGTAATTGGTATAGAAAGATGCGTTGGTATAAATGATTGGTTTTACATGATAATGTGCCTCCACCGCATCAAGCCAGTCCGCTACTCCTTGTTGTAATTTTTCAACGCTGGTATTACTGATATACTCCACATCCAATACAGGAGGTAAATCACCGCTTTTTAGCGTGACGGTTTCAATAAAATTTTGCGCCTGTAGTTTGCCGCTTTTAGATGGCACAAAAAAGTGATAGGCTCCTCTTGCAATAGCAACTTTCTTTGCCTCTGCCCAGTTTCTTTCAAACTGATCATCCTCATTTTTTACGCCTTCTGTTGCTTTGATAAATCCAAACCCAATTTTTATATCTTTTACCTGCATTGCTTTCACATCGTCCCAGTCAATATCGCTTTGGTGCTTACTTACATCAATACCATGAATTGAATAATTAGCAGGTATATCAATGCCAAAACCCGCATAATGTATAAACCGGGGTTTGTAGAAAAGGTTGATGCCCAAATAAACAGCTGCAGTAATCAGTGACGCCAGCACAGTAATAATCAGTATTCTTTCTACAGGGTGTTGCTTACTTTTTTTTGCCAAAATAATATAAATAGCTGCAAAAGTGCATAAAACTAACAACATCGCAGCTTTTAATGCCTGAAATATGCACTGTTAAATCCCGGTTATAAAGATTTTTTTTAACAGGTAGAAGCAATATAAGCAAATGCCAAACGTTAAATTCGCGCCCTATATAAATTTTAAACCTCACTTGAAAACATGATAAAGAAAAATACCCATACTATGTATGCACTAAAGTACGTGATTGCGGCCGCTATAGTGCTGGCCGGTTTTAATCAGGCATTGGCACAAAACAATACGGACACCACAAAAAAACTATTGCTGGCATCAGCCAACACCCACCATGAATTGGAATATATTATAAAAGATGCCAACGTTACTTTCCCTGATATTTTACACGGCAATGAAGGTGCATCTGTTGGATATGTTAGTGCTTTTAGCAATAAGCGCAGAGATTACCTGATGAATATGCGTGCCAAAGGAAAAAAGCTGCTACCACAGGTAAGTGACATACTAAAAAAGTACAATTTACCGCAGGAATTAGGTGTATTACTGCTGCTTGAATCTGCCGGAGAGGCCAATGCGGTATCAAAATCAGGGGCCGTTGGTTACTGGCAATTTATGAAAGAACCGGCAAAAGAGTATGGGTTAAAATGCGTGCAAAAAGTGAGTGCCCGGGAAAAGAAAAAAATGTACCATCAAAACCCTAAACGAGCCAAAGCATTTTTTAAAGCCCTGGCCCGCCAAAAAGATGAACGTAAAAATTTTAATAAATCTACATTGGCGGCGGCTCATTACCTCTACGACAGAAGCGTAAACTTTAATAACAACTGGTTACTGGTTGTGGCAAGTTATAATTGTGGCGTAGGAAATGTTTGGAGTGCCATGGAAAAAAGCGGAATGGTAAACCCAACATTTTGGGATGTAAAAAAATACCTTCCTGCAGAAACACAGGCATATGTAATGAACTTTATAACGCTCAATGTTATTTTTAACAACTACGATAATTTCCTAAATAACAACTTAAGTTTTATACCGCTTAAAATTGTGGTGCCGGACAATACTGAATTCATCAGCGCCCCGGAAGCTGAATAGGAAGGCATTTCGCCCATAAATTGATAGGATAATTCAATAAAATAACCGACACCACTGTCGGTTATTTTATTGAATAAAGGCCTGATGAACTAACTTCGCTGCATGCC
>JANYFI010000753.1 GCA_025362765.1 Ferruginibacter sp.
AAATACCAGGATGCTACCCACAACGAGAACCTGAAAATTAATTACATTAACGTTCCTGTAATGCTGAAGTTTAGGACCACTGGTGGTTTTTATGTGGAAGCAGGCCCGCAGTTTGGATTTAAAATAAGCGAATCAAGCAGCAGTATTGACAGCTTGGGTAAAAGTACAGACCTGTCAATAGCCGGAGGTTTTGGCTACCATAGTAAGATAGGTTTAGGAATCGGAGCACGCTATACAGCCGGACTTTCAAAAGTGGGGGATTTTAAACCAAGCAATGGTATTAACCCAGATTTTAAAAACGGTGTTATCCAAATCAGTCTTTTTTATACTCTTTTTAACTCCCGCAAATAAAGTACGTTGTTAAACGGCCTTGGGATAAATCAAAAAGATATCACACAAATAAAAAATCAGTTGCTGAATAATGGGCAAATGATTCATCTCCGCACTATCTTTAAATGACAAGAGGCTGTATAATATTATACAGCCTCTTTGTTTTAATTGTTTTTTTTACTTCTGCGGTGGAGTTGAAGTACCATCTTTTTTAATCATTTTCCCATCCATATCAATTTTTTCGCCTTCCTGTAATTTGGTAGTTGTACCGTCAGATGACTTTACAGTACCATCACTTTTTACAACCGTTCCATTAGTTAACGTTAAATCGTTGCTTAACGCGGATACTGTACTTCCTTTCATCACCACTACTTTTCCACCCTGCATTTCAATGCAGTCTTTCATTTCATGATGCTGCATTTTATCAGTTGAAGATTTTGAAGTAGCTGAGCTATCCTGCGCTACAGCAACAGTTGTGCATGCACCAACTATTGCGAATACCATAAATAATTTTTTCATTTTTTTCGTTTTTTCGTTTTTAATTGTAAGAATTGATATGCCTTAAACCAATACCTTGCCAAAAAATAAAATTGTGTGTAACTAAAAAACCATAGAAGACATCAGCCGGTAGTGTTAACTTTTTTTGTGACAACATTTGACTAACTGACTATAAAAAATGATTTGGGTTAAAATAATTTTAACAGTTTTTAACCATGAAAATTAACCAGCGGCAATTATTCTTTTTAAAGAAGGAAAAATTATCAGGATAAGAATAAAAAAACAGCTCCTCATTTTATTGAGGCGACCTTGGTTTGTATAAATGCCACCTTAAGTAAATCTATCTAGAGAATAAAGGGAATAAGCATAGCGCTGTGCCATCTGCAATAAACTGTTTGGAATTGCACCAGGCGGTAATAAATTTTCAATTCAATAGTTTAGTTACAAATAATTATTATTCTTGCGGAAACCCCCAGACTTTTTTTAACTCCTCGTATTTTTCATCATTCATTTTCACCGTATCGTAATGACCGGCATTATTTTTTTGCCGGTAAGCTTCATACAATGTTATTGCACACGCAACAGAAATATTGAGCGATTTGATAATGCCCACTTGTGGAATAATAAAGTTCCCGTCGGCCATAGCAATGATTTCGTCGCTCACTCCACTGTGTTCGTTTCCAAAAACGAGCGCCACCGATTCAGTTAAATTTAACCCATATAAATCAACAGCATCAGAACTTAAGTGCGTGGTGTAAATTTTCTTATAGTGCTGGCGCAACGCTGCAAAGCATTCCTGCGCATCGGTAAACTGGTGAATTGTTAACCACTTTGCGGCGCTTGAAGAACTTTTGTCGCCCCATTTTCTATGTGGCGGAATTTTATTATTCAGTATGTAAATATCCTGAACGCCCACTGCGTCGCAGGTGCGCATTACAGCAGAAATATTGTGCGGATCAAACACGTTTTCAAGCACTACCGTCAAATCGGGCTGGCGTTTATTTAAAACATTGTTAAGACGGTCAAAACGTTCTGGAGTCATAGTATCTTTAATAAATAAGCATCGAAAATAAGCATTAAGGGTAGAAGATCCATTTTTGCATCTGCAAAAAAAATGGCTGCAACAAAATGATTCTTTACTTTTAATCATACTTTATAAACACAGCATGAGAACATTCTTAAAGAAAGATGAAAAAATATTACTGATCACCAGACAGCATTGGATAAAACTGGTGTTACCATTTTTTTTATGGCTGGTAATTGGGGTGTTATCCATCTGGCAATTGCAAATTACGGGGATGATTATTACCCTGGTAGCCGCCCTTTATCCAATGTATGCTTATCTAACCTGGAAAAGTAATTTGTGGTGCGTTACCAATGTGAGGGTAGTAGATGAAAGTGGCTTTCTGGGACGGTATTCAAAAGAAAGTCCGCTGGATAAAATAAACAATATTGAATACACGCAAACTATTTGGGGCCGTTTACTTGGCTATGGTAACGTAGATATACAAACCGCTGCTGAATTAGGTGAAACAAGATATCAACTGATTCATGAGCCCAAACTTTTAAAAGACACCATTACACATGCGCAGGAAGAATATAAAAAAGCCGAGATGTTTATACAGGCAACTCAGCTGGCAAAAGCCATGAATGATAGGACTGGTATCAAAATATCTTCGCAACAATTAGTAGCGGATGAACTGGCGAAATTATTTGATCTGCTACAAAAAGGTGCCCTAACGCAGCAGGAATATTTACAGCAAAAAAACAAACTGTTAAACAATTAGTGTAAACTGATAAATGCGTACTCTACTCATGCTTTGCCAGCCTGTTACGATACCTTTCGTTTTATCCGTTTCCAGTGCCATTCGTAGCCAGCATTGCTAACCGCAGTTTTGACAGGACGAGCAAAACGTCACCACCTTAAAATAACTATTTTTTGCTCTTTTTAATACCGTACTATTTACAAAAAACCCATCCTGTTTCAATCAAATTATTCATTGATGAAAATACCTGCACCATTGATCAACCTGCATGCTATTCATTATTTTAAATAAGAATGGTTTGCCCGCTGTGTTTTTTCAAATTTTTTGTTTGCCTATTATTGAACAACCACTTTTATTATCTTCCGAATATTATCTATACCGGTAATTTCAAGCTGATAAATGCCTTTT
>JANYFI010000786.1 GCA_025362765.1 Ferruginibacter sp.
ACAACAGTCTCTTCACCTCTCTTCCTTTTCACCGAATTGAAAAAACAGGTATTTTATTGTCATTACTCCAAAGTAATTGTGAAGAAGGATATCGTAAAAAGCAAAGCCCTATTGAGATAATAGATGAATTTTTCAGTAAGCAGACCACGTATCGTCAGCCACAGGAAAAGCTTGACCTTTTGTTCAGGTTTATTCAGTATATAGAAAGGCAAGTGGTATTATTTGACGCACTGGAAGATGCCTCCTTTACAGAAGTGAATGATATGGGTGGCGTTGGTACGCTAAAACATTTGGAAAGTGAAGTAATTCAAAACAACAAAGAAGACGAACTTTCAGCCAAACTAAAAAACTTTGCGGTAAGGCTGGTATTAACGGCTCATCCTACCCAATTTTACCCAGGCTCTGTACTAGGTATCATCAATGATTTATCAAAAGCATTGATGACTAATAATGCCGCGCAGATTAATATGTACCTGCAGCAGTTAGGCAAAACACCCTTCTTTAAAAAACAAAAGCCGACACCATACGACGAAGCATTGAACCTGATTTGGTATCTTGAAAACATTTTTTATGCTGCCACAGGAAGGATAATTTCTTTCTTAACTTCCCAGTTTCCCAATGCGATTAACCCTGATCACCCGATTATCACAATGGGTTTTTGGCCGGGTGGCGACCGTGATGGCAACCCTTTTGTTACAGCCGCCACCACTTTAAGGGTTGCTGATGCATTGAGGGGAAGTATCATTAAATCTTATTACCTCGAAATCAGAAGAATTAAACGCCGCCTGACTTTTGAGGGAGTAGACCTTATATTGGCTGGTTTGGAAACAGAAATGTATAATAACATTTTTATCCCGGACCAACGAACCGCTTTAAGTAAAAAACAAATTCTTGAAGAGCTGCATAAAATAAAGGAAATATTGATTTACAAGCACAATGGTTTATTTCTTTACCTGATTGATAATTTTATCAATAAAGTAAATGTGTTTGGGCTGCATTTTGCCTCGCTGGATGTACGGCAAGAAAGCACTGTACACAACAAAGTACTGGAAGCCATTGCAAAAAAAACCGGGTATCTTCCCACTGAATACGCATCATTACCGGACGACGAAAAAATAAATATACTCACCAATATCAAAGTAATTTTAAAAGATGAAAGCTTTGACGATCCACTGGTAGCGGATACGATTGCTACTATTAAAGCCATTAAAAACATACAGGACTTTAATGGAGAAGCGGGCTGTAACCGTTACATAATCAGCCAATGTACCAGCGCTTTGAATGTGCTGGAAGTATACGGGTTATTTTTGTTGTGCGGCTGGAAGAAGGAATCGCTTAGTATTGACATTATACCATTGTTTGAAACAGTAGAAGATTTGGAAAATGCGGCGGGGGTAATGAATCAATTATATTCAAACAATATATACCTGGCGCACCTCAACAACCGGAAAAGAAACCAAACCATTATGCTGGGTTTTTCTGACGGCACCAAGGATGGCGGTTATTTGATGGCCAACTGGGGCATTTATAAAGCAAAAGAATATTTAACCACTGTTTCAAAAGAGCACAAAATAGAAGTTCTTTTCTTTGATGGCCGCGGAGGCCCCCCTTCAAGAGGTGGCGGTAAAACGCATAAGTTTTACGCATCAATGGGTAAAAATATTTCAAACAAAGAAATACAACTGACTGTACAGGGCCAAACCGTAAGTTCCAGCTTTGGAACTGTTGAAAGCGCCCAGTTTAATATTGAGCAATTGCTGCATGCCGGCATAACGAACGAGTTATTTAATAACCGGCATGTGCGTATGGAGGACGAAGAGGAAAACCTGTTGCAGCAATTGGCCGACGTTAGTTTTATAAAATACAGTGAGCTAAAAAATCATGCGAGTTTTACTAATTATTTAACACAAATAAGTCCGCTGAAATTTTACAGTGAAACAAATATTGGCAGCCGCCCTGCCAAACGCACCGGCAACAGTAAACTGTCGTTAAAAGATCTTCGGGCCATTCCATACGTGGGTGCATGGGCGCAATTAAAACAAAACGTGACCGGGTATTTTGGCGTCGGTACCTCATTAAAAGAACTGGATCAACAGGGCAAATTTGAAGCACTGAAGGTATTGTATAACAAATCGCTGTTTTTTAAAACGTTGCTGGATAACTGTGAAATGTCAATGAAGAAGTGCTTTTTTCCACTCACTGAATTTTTATCGGCAGATCCAAAGTACGGTGAAATCTGGACGATTATTTATGACGAATTTAATTTGACCCGGCATTACATTTTAAAAATCTCCGGCAAAAAAGAAATGATGAGCGATTACCCGGTTGATCTTTTGTCAATTACCATGCGGGAGAAAATAGTATTGCCGTTGCTAACGATACAACAGTTTGCTATCATGAATATCAGGCAGATGGACGATAATCTTATCAGTTCTCCTATGAAAGAAACCTACGAGAAATTGATAATGCGCTCTTCTTTTGGCATCATCAACGCAGGCAGAAATTCGGCTTAATATTTTGGTGATTGGACGTTACTGAAGGGCCTGTTGCTTTTTTGCACCCGAAGAACTTATGTTTACCATCCAAAAATAAATTACGCTAACAATAACTGATAAACCTGCGCTGGTTATAATGGCAATTTTAGCAATATCCTTTTGAGTTCCATCTTTAAAAGCCAGCATGGTAATGAAAACAGACATTGTAAAACCAATGCCGGCAAGTGTACCAATACCCAGAATATGCTTCCAGTGAATGTTATTGGGTAATTGCGCAATATTGAAGGATACCATCAAACGGCTCATTAAAAATATGCCCAGCGGTTTACCTATTACTAACCCCATAATAATTCCTATTGCTACAGGGCTGGTTATGGCAGTTGTAAAATGAGGCGGTATAAATAAAGCTGTATTAGCCAAAGCAAAAAGAGGCAGTATTAAAAAGTTTACAAAATTGTGTACATACTTTTCAACCTTCACCAATTTAGCTTTAGGCATAGTTAGCGCAAATATTACCCCTGAAACGCTTGCTTCGACTCCCGATTGAAGGATGGTATACCAAAGAGCCGTCCTAATAATATTTGTAATAATCCAAATTTTATTTTTTAATAATTACATGCCATCAATGCAATAAAAATTCCAGTTGCTATTACAAGGAAAATGCCATTTAAATTAATATTGTAGAAAAATCCGATAACTATAATTGCGCCCAAATCATCAATAATCGCAAGGGGCATCAATAATATTTTCAAATTTAAAGGGACCACTTTCCTAAAAGAGAAGCAATAGCTAAAGAGAAAGCTATGTCCGTTGCAGTTGGTATACTCCACCCGTTTTGATAACCTGAATGAAGATTAAACATAAGAAAAATCAAAGCAGGCGCTACCATACCTCCCAGCGCTGCGCCGAAAAGAAGAACCGCTTTTTTGAAAGAAGATAATTCCCCCGCCACCAATTCACGCTTAATTTCCGTTCCGGCCATTAAGAAAAAAATTCCCATCAGGAAATTATTTATCCAGTCCAAATAACTCACAGGGAGAGATGAAAACCTTCAGTAAAAGCAAATCCATTTTTCCAAAATCTGACATAATTAGCTCCGACCCGGGAATTGGCCAGAGAAATGGAAATAACAGAACAGATCATAATGCAAATACCGGCTGTTCGGCTATCATCAATAAAATATCTTACCGGACTTAATATGCGATCGACAATTTTTTTCATCTTATTCTGTATTTCTTACTTAAACTACGATGCATACTTTAATGGTACGTACATAAAAAAAATAGGCTGTCTCTTGCGAGACAGCCTATTTAATCCTTTATAAAAATTTGTTTAGTGAGCGGTGTGTTGGCTCTTTTTAAAAGCAGGGGCCACTATAAAGGCTATTAATAATAAAAAATATCCTACAACAGCAGGTCCGCTTACTCCCGCTTCTGAACCTG
>JANYFI010000817.1 GCA_025362765.1 Ferruginibacter sp.
CCCCCTGCCGTTAAAGCCAGGTGGTTACCAGATGAATAACCTGCCCGGCTTTTTGAGATAGCTGTTACAGTTAAACCGGGATCTGAATTTATGTTAGAACGAACTTTATCTGCAACAAAATTTATCTGTGTGTCAAAGCTCAGGGTAACTTTCTTGCTGACTGCTTTACGGGTGGTAATATAAAAAGTTCCTGCTTTGGAAAGCGGATAAAGGCTTCCATTAAGGCTACTTCCGGAAAAACTTACCTCTTCAATATCATACAGACTTATGCCATTGATATCAGCAAGCAAAAAGCCATTTACCACAAAGATATAATCATTGGCATCGGGAACCATTGAAAATACCCACGGAAATAAACCATTTACCGCATCAAGAAAATTCCCGTGCGGAAAGCGTTTAAATTCTTCTCCCTTAATAGTAATGAGCGGCGCAGGGGTGTAATAATTTTTAACACTATTTTTTTGCAGGCTAATGGTGTCCTGGGCGGCAACAATAGCAGAAGTAAACAGCATACAACAGGCACAGAATATTTTTTTCATAAAGGCAGTTAACTTGGTAATTAGCAGGGTTAATTGTTTGCAGAAAATGAATCGTTAAAATGTCGGTATTGCAATATAGTCTTTATCGTATTACTCATCTTTCTATACGGATAAAAATAATTTTTTATTTTACCAGCATCGGAAATAATTGTTTAATCTCCTGTTGCCATACTTTACTCAAACTGGCGCAGGAATCAGGCACGAGCGATGCGGCGTTGCTTCCCGTGCCTTGTGTAAATTAGGAAACAAAAACATTGAACCATCAGTAATAAAAGCTGCTGTTTTTTTTATGCGTAAACTTTTTGGCTTTTGTAATTTAGGTAAGCACTTTTTTAATTTTACGATTAGAGATAAAAGAATCGAGGAACTCAAAAATGAGCTCCTTATCTTTTTCATTCAGCTTATCAATATCCTGTATGCGGTTAAGTGTGTTGGTATTTAGTTCTGTATCTGTATTACCTACGAGCCAGTCTAAAGACACTTCCTCCCATTTGGTCCAAGGGAACTCTTCCAAATAGGTAGGCTCTTGCACTTGGCGCAAGTATGTCGGGCGGCTTAAGTGCGTTGGCATACTTGTGCCAGACTACAAAAAGAGCTATACTCCGCAAGGGGTAAAATTGTGAGTTGGTATGATAAAAAAGGAGGGCAATTTTGTAATGACCAAATCACAAAACATGCCCTCCGAAATTATCAACCTCAATGAATCTGAAATTGAAAAGCTAAATTATGAACGATATGCATATCCTGATCCAATGATTCAAAAAAGAATTTCGGCTGTCTATATCAAAGCCGCTTTGGCATGGAGTAATGAAATGATTGGGCTTGCTGTTGGCTTACATCACAACTCCGTTGGTAGTTGGATAGCTGTGTATAAAAGGGAAGGATATGAAGGGTTGCTGAGTAATCGGTATGGTACTTTAAAAAGTGAGATGGAAAAACATTCAGTTAGTATTTTAGATTCCTTAAGAGATCAGCCTCCGCAAACAGCGGCTGAAGCAGCCGAAAGAATAAAAAAACTGACAGGATTGACAAGAAGTGTCCAGCAGGTACGAGTGTTTATGAAAAATCATGACCTGAAGTTTATTAAGTGTGGGCATGTTCCTTCAAAAGCCAATAATACTGCTCAGCATGAGTGGGTTGAAACTGAACTCAAACCCGTTATAGAAGCTGCTGAGTTATCCCTGAGTTCGTTTAACAATAACTCCATGTCCTCAATTCTGTAAAGCCCCAGTTTTTTTTCGCTTATGAATTGGCGAATCCTAAATGAATTTTTAGAGTTTAGATACCATAAGTGGAGTTTCCGATATTCCTTTTAAAGGTATATCAGGTTGATTTACATAGCATTATATTCTGGCAGTTGGTATTTTTTTTATACTTTTCTCAAATGACTCGTTCAAAATGTTGGTTATTTCCTACATTATTCCTATTTTTGCGGATAATAAGCAACAAATAAATGAAAAAGAAAAAACAACTCTTATTTCCAAAATATCAAAAAATACTGGAAAAAGTGGGTGAAAATATAAAATTAGCGAGAAAAAGACGAAAGCTGACTACTATACAGGTTGCAGAAAGGGCATCCATTGACCGGTCAACTTTATATGAAATTGAAAAGGGGAGTGCCAGTGTATCGTTAGGGGCTTACTTCAATACTTTAAGAGTATTAGGACTGCAGGATGATTTTTTAAAACTGGCAAGTGATGATGAGTATGGAAGGAAACTGCAGGATCTTCAACTAACTGGCTCTACCCTAACCAATAACCGAAAAAATGAGCAATAAGACAGATATCTGGGTGTATGCACACTGGATGGGAATGGATGTCCCGGAATGTATTGGTGTACTTACTGCACAACAAGCAAAGGGCAGGAAAGCTTTCAGTTTTGAATACGATCATGGATGGATCAGTTCAAAGGCACAACTCGTGCTTGATCCGGATATAACGTGGTTTAAAGGCACTCAATATCCAAACAGGAAGGAGAATTTCGGTGTGTTTATGGATTCAATGCCTGATACCTGGGGGAAAAGGCTGATGGAAAAGAAAGCGGCGCAACTTGCCCGAGATGAAGGCAAGCCGGTTCCAGCTTTATATGATATCGACTACCTGTTAGGAGTATACGATGAAAGCCGCATGGGAGCATTGCGTTTTAAACTTGATCCGGACGGCGCTTTCCTGGATGATAATAATCATCATCCTACGCCCCATTGGTCCAGTTTACGGGAGTTGCAATATGCAGCTGCGATGGTAGAAGCCGATGACCAGGGAAAAGATGCAGGCAAATGGATTGCTATTCTGGTAGCTCCGGGTTCATCACTTGGTGGAGCAAGGCCGAAAGCAAATATATTGGATGACAAAGGGCATCCCTGGATCGCAAAATTCCCTTCACAAAATGATAAGGTTGATAAAGCTGCATGGGAATACCTGGTATATCAACTTGCTTTAGATGCAGGGATAGAAATGGCTGAATCAAAAATTGAAACGGTAGGTGATAATAAGCATCATACTTTTTTTACGAAAAGATTTGATCGGCTAAATGGAGAACGTATTCATTTTGCGTCTGCCATGACGATGACGGGTAACAGTGAAGATATCATAAAAGATCAACCGGCGAGTTATCTTGACCTGGCGGAATTTATCCAGTATTCAGGTTCAGGTGTGCAGGCCGATCTGCATCAACTTTGGCGGAGAATTATTTTCAATATTGCCGTTTCCAATACAGATGACCACCTAAGGAACCATGGTTTTATAATTGAAAATAATGGGTGGCGGCTTTCTCCTGCATATGACATAAATCCTTCTGTAGAAAAGGACGGGCTTGCATTGAACATAGACACTCATAACAATGCGCTGGACGCAGGCTTGGCTAAAAGTGTCGGGGAATATTTTCAACTGGATGAACCACAGATGGATATTATTATTTCGGAAGTGAGAGCAGCGGTAAAAAATTGGGAAAAACTCGCAGCGGATATTGGCATTACCAGAGCTGAACAACAATATATGACCCGAGCCTTTACATATTTATAAACCACTTTTAACCTTGACGGTTTCCCTAATAAGCACAACATAACATTTGGAGTTGATTTATCTGCTGCCATAAAAGGCGCCCGGGCTGATTATAATATGTGTAAGTTTAGTTTAAGATTATAGCGGCAAAAAACTTATTTTGTAACAGCATTGCAGTTAAAAGCATTAAAAAAATATTGGTGAGTGATTCGGTAGTAATGATTGTAAGCGGACTGGAAGCATTGATTTTAGTGAACTATTGGAGAGGGGTCGACTCCCTGCAACTCCTCTATAATCAATACCAAATCGTGCTAAAAGCCTGCAAACTCAATGTTTGCGGGCCTTTTTGTTTTTAGAGGGTTATCAAAACATACATAGAATAACAAATTTCTGGTGAGTGATTCGGTGAGTAATATCTCCCGAACCCTTTACTCACCAGAATTGGTATAACTTACCGTATTTCAACATGTTTACTAAATGAATAACTTGTTTCGCTTTTGCTGCAATGCTAATTTTGTTTCATTTAAATGATTAAAATCATGAAGTCAGATT
>JANYFI010000819.1 GCA_025362765.1 Ferruginibacter sp.
CCCATTTTCATTGCTCATCAAACCGGCCACCGGCAGGCTTAATACCTTGTCATCGCTGCCGTTAAAACTGACAGCGCTTATGCCGCCGTGCGCTTTAATTACCAGGTTAACTGCCCGGCAAATGCTTTCATCATCCAGGCCAACAGCAATAATATTGTGACTGTCATGCGCTACACTGGAAGCGATGGCGCCTTGTTGTAAACCAATATTCTTTATAAAAGATTTTGTTACCGGCGAATTTTTATATCGGTTTACCACCACAATTTTTAGTATATCGGTTGTCGTATTGCTAACCATTTCCTCATTAACTACGGTTGGCTTCGCACTTAATTTATTGGTGATCAGTTGCCCTTCAAGGGCTTCAATAACAGGCACTTCTTTTTCTCCTCTATATGCGATGCTAAAATCTGAAATATTTTTTTCAGTACAATTAAATTGATTGATAATGCCGGAAGTTTCGGTCTCAATTAGTGACACACCATCCGAAGCAACCAGAATTCCATTGATGTAAGTTTGTATGGTTTTAAACTGAACAAGGTCTTTCACGATAATAAAATCAGCATGGTCGCCTTCCCTCAATAAACCCACTTCAAGTTTGTAATGAAGTACCGGGTTAATACACGCAGCCCGTAAAACATTGAATACATCAATGCCTTTGGCCACAGCCCTTTCACATAACAGATTTATATGTCCTTCTACCAAACTATCCGGATGTTTATCATCACTGCAAAACATTATGTTATCACTGTGATTGTGCAGCAACTCAACCAACGCATCAAAGTTTTTAGCTGCGCTTCCTTCGCGGATTAGAATCTTCATACCATATTGCAATTTATCCATTGCTTCTGCTTCAGTAAAACATTCATGATCGGTACTAATGCCGGCTGCGATATAATTTTTGGCTGCTTCTCCGCGTAAACCTGGTGCATGCCCATCCACGGGCTTGTTATATTTTTTTGCCGCTGCAATTTTTTTCGTCACTTCGGCATCACCAAACAACACCCCGGGAAAATTCATCATTTCACTTAGGTATTTTATGTCATCTTTTTGAAGTAAGATGTCAACATCATCAGCATTCAATGTGGCGCCGGCAGTTTCAAAAATAGTGGCTGGCACACAACTAGGAGCCCCGAAGTTAAATTTAAACGGCACCCTTTTTCCATTTTCAATCATAAACTCAACCCCCGCCAAGCCGCATACGTTGGCGATTTCATGCGGGTCGCTTACTGTTGCTACCGTTCCATGAACCACCGCCAGTTTGGCGAATTCGGCGGGTACCAGCATGGAACTTTCTATGTGCACATGACTATCAATAAATCCCGGTAAAATAAAATTTGCGCCGGGCTTCATTTCGTCAATTTTCCTGATCGATTTTATTTTCCCATTTTCAACTGTAACTTCTGCGTAAAAAATATTTTTGTTGAATATGTTTGCTATATTACCTTTTATAGAAAATTGCATATAATTTGTGTTTAAAATTTGCATTTGATCTTATAAAAATAAGCATAACCTCTGTTACTTTTTTCCTCAGGAAAAGTGCCACTTATTTCCTGCATTTTCTTTTATAAAATCCACGGTGCCGTCTTTTATTTTACTATATCTTACCGCTTTAATTTACATTAGCTAAATGAAGAATCTCGTTCTGTTTGGGTTGTTCGTCTTTTTGTTGGTAGCAGTTCAGTTTGCCGGGGGGCAAAGTGTAGACGAGATCATCGAAAAATACATTCGTACCAAAGGCGGGGATGCGAATGCCGCAGTAATACAAAGCATGTACATGGAAGGATTAATAATTCTGATGGGCTTTACTGCCGGTATAAAAATTTCAAAAATTAAGGATGATTTAAATCCAGCAGGGTTTAACATACAATGGTTGCTGACAGGTGGTGAAGGGGTTGACACGACATCCGGAAATTTACTGAATGATCCTGATTGGCTGAATAACCTTATGGCTGAAATGCAGGCGGTGCCTGATATTGGTGTGCATCTTTATAACTATAGCAGTAAAGGATCAGCAGCGGTATTAATTGGTAAAGAAACCATTGAAGACAATAGTTGCTATCATATAAAACTAACTACCAGGGAGCAAACTGAAATACACTATTGGATCAATTCAGCAAGTTTTTTGTTGCAGCAGTCTTGCGTGATAGATAAAGGCCGGGAAAGAAATACTGGTGGCGACAATTATTTCAGTTACGATAACTATCAATCACTGGAAGGAATTATGATTGCACAGTCACTGCAAATTGAAAAAAGAACCGGGCATCAAAACAGCCACTGCGAAATAGTGTTTAATAAAATGCTCATTAACCAACCGGGTGAATCAATTATTGTAAAACAAACTAATCATTTATAATAAACAAACACATGAAAGAAATGAAACTTTGCTTATTAGCCTTAGCCGTATTTGTAAGCGTGCAAAAAATCCATGCTCAAACAGTTGACGAAATTGTAAACAAATATGTAGACGCACTGGGTGGAAAAGAAAAACTGGCTTCGCTAAAGTCGGTACGGATGGAAGGAACGCTGAATGTTGATGGAACGGAGGTTAGCCTTACCATTACAAAATTAAGCGCAATTGGGCAACGGAACGATATCCTGGTGATGGGCACGAGTGGATACCAGATTTTTACGCCCGTTGCAGGCTGGTCTTTTATGCCTTTTTTAGGACAGTCTGCCGCTGAGGTAATGAAAGATGAAGAAGTTAAAACAGGAAGTTCGGAACTTGATCTGCAGGGCAATTTATTTAATTATAAGGAAAAAGGGAACCAGCTTGAGCTGCAGGGAAAAGTCAGCGCAGAAAATGTGGATTGTTTTAAAATAAAAGCCACACTCAAATCCGGCAGGGTGGTTACTTATTTTATTGACAGCAAGACTTATTTTATAGTTAAATCGGTGGTTGCACAAAATGTTGCAGGTGAAGAAGAAGTGGTAAATACCTATGCCAATTATAAAGCTACCGATGGCGGATATATTTTTCCCTTTACACATATCATTCCGAGGGGCGAAATCACTTTTACAAAGATAGAAACCAATGTAGCAGTGGATGAAAAGATTTTTTCAGCCAATTAAGATGCAGGGCGAAAATGGTTTTTACAGTACAGTACAGGGAAGGGATTAAAATAATGGGAGCCGCTATTAGGTAAGTCCCTTTTTTGTCAGGGTAGTTTTTATAGTTAAAATAATTTCATAATACCCGTCAAAAGCTTTAAAATTAAGCATTATTTTACTATAATCCTTCGTACCTTTGCAACGTTTATAAAAAATCAAAAAATCACTTTTATTATGAGTACAGTTAAAGTTGCCATTAACGGATTCGGACGCATCGGCCGTTTGGTATTTCGTCAGATTTATAATATGCAGGGCATTGATGTTGTTGCAATCAATGATTTAACAAGTCCCGCAGTGTTGGCACACTTATTAAAATACGATAGTGCACAGGGCCGTTTCGACCAGGAAGTTACGTCTACTGAAAATTCAATTATAGTAAATGGTCACGAAGTAAAAATTTATGCACAAAAAGATCCTGCTCAAATTCCATGGGGAAGTCACGGAGTGGACGTGGTAATTGAAAGCACTGGTTTTTTCACTGATAAAGCCAAAGCAGAAGCCCATATAACTGCGGGAGCAAAAAGAGTAGTCATTTCCGCACCGGCTACCGGCGATTTAAAAACAGTTGTTTTCAATGTTAATCATGCTATCCTTGATGGTACTGAAACCATTATTAGTTGTGCCAGTTGCACAACCAATTGTCTTGCTCCAATGGCAAAAGTACTGAATGATAAATTTGGTATTGCCACTGCGATCATGACTACCATTCACGCTTATACCAACGATCAGAATACCCTGGATGCACCGCATCCAAAAGGTGATTTGCGCAGGGCGAGAGCCGCTGCTGCCAACATCGTTCCCAATAGCACCGGCGCTGCAAAAGCAATCGGACTGGTATTACCTGAGTTAAAGGGTAAATTGGATGGAAGTGCGCAAAGGGTACCTGTTATTACAGGCTCCTTAACTGAATTAACCAGCGTGTTAAATAAATCAGTAACTATCGAGGAAATAAACGCAGCCATGAAAGAAGCCAGTAATGAAAGTTTTGGGTATAACGAAGATGAAATTGTTAGCTCTGATATAATCGGTACAACTTTCGGTTCTTTGTTTGATGCAACACAAACTAAAGTGCTGACTGTTGGCGATAAACAACTGGTAAAAACGGTTAGCTGGTACGACAATGAAATGAGTTATGTATCTCAATTGGTGCGTACGGTTCATTTTTTTGCAGGTTTAATCAAGTAAAAAGAGGTCTCTCAATACTTTTATTATGATAGCCTCTTATGCAAATAAGGGGCTATTGTTTTTATTCTGGGAATACAGTTTTAACCGGATACAATATTGGCAACAACATAAAATATTCAAATGAGCAAATTTTCAGACTTTAATTTCGCAGGTCATAAAGCCCTTGTGAGGGTAGACTTTAATGTGCCATTGGATGGCCAATTTAACATCACGGACGATACCAGGATGACAGCTACCATTCCCACTATTAAAAAAATATTGGCTGAAGGCGGAAGCGCTATTTTAATGAGTCATTTCGGACGGCCAAAAGATGGGCCGGCAGATAAATATTCACTGAAGCATTTGGTAAAACATCTACATGAATTATTAAATGCCGACGGCGGAAACAGCACCAAAGTTTTTTTCGCTGATGATTGTGTTGGAGAACAGGCGGCACTAACCGCATCCATGTTAAAAGGCGGTGAAGTGTTGTTGCTGGAAAATCTTCGATTTTACAAAGAGGAAGAAAATGGCGATAACGATTTTGCCAAGAAATTAAGCAAGCTGGGTGATGTATATGTGAACGATGCATTTGGAACTGCTCACCGGGCGCATGCCTCTACTGCAGTGATTGCACAGTTTTTTGCACCGGAAAATAGAATGTTTGGTTTATTAATGGAAAGCGAAGTAAAGAGCGCCGAGAAAGTATTGCACGAAGCGGAGAAACCTTTCACCGCCATCATTGGCGGGGCAAAGGTTTCAGATAAAATTTTGATCATAGAAAATTTATTGCAAAGGGCTACTGATATTATTATTGGCGGCGGCATGGCATATACTTTCTTAAAAGCAAGAGGCGGCAATATTGGGAATTCTTTGTGTGAAGATGACCGCTTGCAGACGGCACTTGATATTTTGGAGAAGGCCAAACAAAAAAATGTAAGTATTCATCTGCCGGAAGATTCCGTTATTGCAGATAAGTTTGCCGCTGATGCCAACACCGATATTCGACCAAGCGATTCCATTCCTGCCGGATGGATGGGACTGGATATTGGGCCGAAAGCAATCGGTATTTTTAGTGAAGTCATCCGCAATTCAAAAACCATTTTGTGGAATGGGCCAATGGGTGTTTTTGAAATGGAAAAATTTCAGGGAGGCACAAAAGCCATCGCATTGGCTGTGGCAGATGCTACTGAAAAAGGTGCTTTTAGCTTGGTTGGCGGCGGAGACAGCGTTGCTGCCGTTAATCAATTTCATCTGGCAGATAAAGTAAGTTACGTAAGCACAGGCGGCGGGGCTATGCTGGAATATTTTGAAGGAAAAGTATTG
>JANYFI010000828.1 GCA_025362765.1 Ferruginibacter sp.
TGAAGAAAAAAAATTAGAAGTATCGAAACATAAAATAACCATCCAGCAATTAAATGAGCAACTTGCCCTTGTCGAAAACCAATTACATGGTGCCCTTATACAATTTCCCAACCTGCCGCACATTTCTGTACCAAAAGGTAAAACACCTGAAGAAAATGAAGTGGTAAGGGAAGGAGGTGTAAAGGTTGTGCTGTCTTCAAACGCAGTGCCGCATTGGGATTTGATAAAAAAGTACGACCTGGTTGATTTTGAAACCGGTGCTAAAATTACCGGCAGCGGTTTCCCCTTATACAAAGGAAAGGGTGCCAAACTGCAAAGGGCGCTGATTCAATATTTTTTAGATTACAATACCGCAGCCGGCTATACGGAATATTTACCCCCGCTGATGGTAAACGAAGCCAGTGCTTATGGTACGGGCCAATTGCCCGATAAAGAAGGCCAAATGTATCATGCAACAGCCGATGGATTTTACCTTATACCAACTGCGGAAGTGCCGGTAACAAATATTTACCGCGATGAAATTGTGAAGGAATCAGATGTTCCTGTAAAGATGACGGCTTATACGCCTTGTTTTAGAAGAGAAGCAGGCAGCTTTGGAAGTGATGTGCGTGGATTGAACAGGGTACATCAGTTTGATAAAGTAGAAATTATACAATTGGTACACCCGGAGAAAAGTTATGAAGTATTGGAAGAAATGGTAACCCACGTGGAGACCCTGTTAAAGCAACTCCAGTTACCTTATCGTATACTGCGTTTGTGCGGCGGCGACATGAGTTTTACGAGTGCGCTTACCTACGATTTTGAAGTGTTTAGTGCGGCACAGCAAAAATGGCTGGAGGTGAGTTCTGTCAGTAATTTTGAAAGCTTTCAAACCAACCGCATGAAGATACGGTACAAAAATGCAGAAAGTAAAACACAATTGTTACATTCATTAAACGGCTCTTCTCTTGCATTGCCAAGGATTGTGGCGTGTTTACTGGAAAATAACCAAACGAATACTGGTATTGAATTGCCCGATGTATTGCATGGCTATTTTGGTAATGGCGTTATTAGTTAAAAAATAAAATATTGTGTTAAAAAGGGGTTGTCTTTGGCAACCTTTTTTGTTTGTAGCAATTAGTTAAATTAATTCATCGTTAAACTATGTGCGGTTGACATAGTCAATAAAACCTGCACCTTTAATAAGTTTACTATGCCTGTTACAAACCGTTTAAAAAATCAACACCTGTTATGGCGTGCAGGCTTTGGCCCGATGGCGGAAAATACTGCCATGCTTGATAAAACCAATCATAAAAAATTATGGGATCTTTTATTAACTACCTCTTCCAGGCCGCCTGAAAAAATTAATGCAGCCAATAATTTAATGGACGGCCTGGTGAAAGGTGTGCAGGATCTGGCGCAGATGGACAGACTTTCGAAAGAGCAAAAACAGGCCATACAAAAGCAATCGCGGGAAGATCTAAAAAGCCTTAATCTTCGTTGGCTCGATGAAATGATCAATAGTGGGGCACAATTCAGGGAAAAGATGAGTTTTTTCTGGCATGGGCATTTTGCCTGCAGGGTGGTCAATATTTATTACCAGCAGCAATTACTGGATACAATACGAAGCAATGCATTTGAAAAATTCGGTGACCTGTTAAGGAACGTAAGTAAAAATCCGGCAATGCTGCAGTTTTTAAACAACCAGCAAAATAAAAAGCAACATCCCAACGAAAACTTTGCCAGGGAAGTAATGGAATTGTTTACAATGGGCCGTGGCAATTATACAGAAGATGATGTAAAAGAAGCGGCAAGAGCATTTACCGGCTGGGGTTTTAACCTGCAGGGAGAGTTTGTGTTTCGCCCTTTTCAGCATGACGAAGGAACCAAAAATTTTCTTGGCAAAACGGGCAATTTTAATGGGGATGACATCATTGATATATTGCTTGAACAGAAGCAAACAGCCCTGTGTATCACAAAAAAAATATACCGCTATTTTGTAAATGAAAAAACTGATGATGTAAAAATAAGCTGGCTAGCCAACCGGTTTTATGAAAGTGATTATGATATTAAAAAACTGATGACGGATATTTTTACTAGTGATTGGTTTTATGAAGAAAAAAATATCGGCATTAAAATAAAATCACCTATTGAGTTGATTGCCGGTATTCGCAGGTTGTTACCGATGGAACTACAAAACAGCAATGGTCAATTGTTATTTCAACGGGCACTGGGACAAATACTTTTTTACCCACCTAATGTGGCAGGCTGGCCTGGCGGCAAAAGCTGGATAGACAGCAGTACATTGATGTTGCGTTTGCGTATCCCGCAAATTATGACGGCAAATGAGGCGATCAATATTCAACCCAAAAGTGATGATGATACCATGATGGGGCAAATGATGAGTAACAAAATGACGGCGCAGGTGAATAATGCATTCGCAGCGAAGACAGGTATCACTACGGTTGACTGGAATACGGTTATTGCCATATTTGAATCTGTGCCTAAAGCAGATTTGCTGGCGGCAATTACTGCCGCTGTTTTGCAAAGCAGCAGTAAAATAAATGTTGCATTACTAACCAAATATCTTACCAATGACAGCCGGGAAAATTATATTAAAAGCGCCCTCATTTGTTTAATGAGTACGCCGGAATATCAGTTGTGTTGAAAGCACGGCCCTCAAATTCCCCAACTGGTGAAAATAGAGCGGGCTTACTGAAAAAATCATTTATTCAACCATTCTTTTTTAGGAGGAATTATTATGCTTATTAAACGCAGGGAATTTTTACAAGTTGGATCATTGGCTACCGCTACTTTAATGCTACCGAAATTTTTAAAGGCATTTGAAAAACCTGCAATGGTTCCTGCAGGCAATAAGGTAGTGGTGGTTATTCAGTTTAGCGGCGGTAACGACGGATTGAATACGGTCATTCCAATTACCAATGATATTTATTACAGGGAGCGGCCAAAACTCGGCATTATTAAAAAAGATGCAGTGCAACTTACTGATGAAGTTGGATTAAATCCGGCACTGGTGAGTTTTAAAGATTTGTACGATGATGGCAGCCTGGGTATTCTGAACAATGTTGGTTATCCCAATCCTGACCGTTCTCATTTTAGAAGTATGGATATTTGGCAAACCGCCAGCAAAAGCAATGAATATACCAGCACCGGCTGGATAGGCCGCTATCTGGATGCACAATGCCAGGGCTGTGACAAACCTACACAAGCATTGGAGATTGATGATATTTTAAGCCTTGCATTAAAGGGAAATACAAATAACGGCCTCGCATTTAAAGATCCCCGGAAATTATATAGTATCAGCAATGAAAAATATTTTAAAGACCTGGATGCGGCTCATCATACCGGGGAGGAAACAGCAGACTACCTGTATAAAACCATGAGCGAAACACTCAGCAGTGCAGATTATATTTTTCAGCAAAGCAAACTGCGTCCAACAGGTGAAACATATCCCGGTACTGGCTTGGGGAAAGATCTTAAAACAATTGCCTCGCTGATTATGAGCGATATCAATACCAAAGTCTATTACGTTTCGTTGGGAAGTTTTGATACACACGTTAATCAGGAGAGTCAACAAAAAAAATTATTTACTGAACTCAATGATGCCATCAAAGCGTTTACCAATGATTTGAAAAAGAACAATCGTTTCCAGGATGTGCTGTTGATGACATTTAGTGAATTTGGGAGAAGGGTTTCACAAAATGCCAGTGGCGGCACAGATCATGGTACGGCCAATAATATGTTTTTTATCAGTGGTGGTTTAAAACAAAAAGGCATGCTCAATGCAATGCCCGATCTTGCAGATTTAAATGAAGGTGATCTTAAATTTTCGATAGATTTTAAAGATGTATACGGCACCATATTGAACAAATGGCTGGGTGCGGATGATAACATAATACTGGGTAGAAAGAGTGATTATTTAAATTTTGTGTAATTTTTTTTTGCATGGCAAAACAACTCAGTGTTACCATTATTCCATTTCAATCCCGCTTTTCTTCATAGCTGTTTTATATAAAATCCATCCCATCATGCCAAATAAAAATACACCAAATAAATAATATCCGTTTTCGCTGAATGTTTTAATCAGCCAGCCTTGCAAACTTATTTTATCCATGCTGGCTGCTATGGCTTCGTTCACTCCTAAAAAGGCAAAGATAACTCCCATCAAAGATCCGCCAGCCACCAGGCCGGTGGCGAATAAGTTACCTGTTTGTAAATCTTCTTCTCCTTCTTTTAGTTTATCGGATTGTTTCTCTTTTACTTTATCAACAAGCCCGCGAATGGCACCACCAATAAAGATGGGCAATGTAGTAGATAAAGGCAGGTAAACACCAATAGCAAAATTAAGTGATTTAACACCGCACAGTTCCATTACTAATGCCAATGCGGCGCCTACCAAAACAAAGTTCCAATCGAGGTTGAATGATAAAATGCCTTTCACCAAAGTAGCCATCAGCGTGGCTTGTGGCGCATTGTATTTACTGCCGATGGCATGCGTAATACCCTGGGATATCATGGCTGTTGTGGGAGTATCCAATACTTTTATTGTTATACCAATTACTATGGAAGAAACAATGGCGCCAATAAAAAGTGCCAGTTGCTGGTATTTTGGTGTAGAGCCAACGAGATATCCGGTCTTTAAATCTTGTGAAGTAGCGCCGGCATTGGCCGCTGCAATACAAACCATTCCACCCACGACCAACGCCATTGGCTCGTATGACGGACTCGTCCAGCCGACTGCAACAAAAATTAAACAGGTAATCATTACCGTGGCAATCGTCATCCCCGAAATAGGATTGTTGGAAGAACCAATCAACCCCACAATGCGGGAGGAAACTGTGACAAAAAAAGCGCCGAACACAATTACCAAAATACCCACCAGCGCTTTGTTGAAAATACTGTCACCTGGTATAATGGGCAATACCGCCATCAACACAACCAATGCAATACTGCCAAATAAAACAATCTTAATATTAAGGTCCTTGTCAGTTCTTATAACGGTTGTGGTACTTTTATTTTTTGCAGCGGCAATGCTTTCTTTAAAGGAAGATATGATAGTAGGAATTGTTTTTATCAAGGTAATTATTCCCCCTGCAGCTACTGCGCCTGCGCCTATTTGCCGGATGTAGGCACGATAGATGGCGTCCGCTTTATCTGCAAAAGTTTGCGTGCCAGGATCCCAGTTTCCATAGTGCTTGGTGGCATGGGTAATATCAGCCATAAAGCCTAATTTAATTTGTTGCAGTGCAATCACTTGGTCGGGAATCAGGGAAGATAACAAAGGAATAAATACCAGCCAGCTCAACACGCCACCGGCTACTAAAATACCGGCAATTCTAAAACCAATAATGTATCCTACGCCCAAATATTCAGGTGTAATATCTGCCGCCACATTGGCAGAAGGAAAGATTTTGTTGGTAGCTTTTGTAGCAAAGGAAGCGGTTTCAGCGACTACTTTAAAAGCCCTTTGCAACAACGCATATACAAAGGCAACGCCTAAGCCATAAAACGCAGTCTGAGCTACAGCGCCGCCTTTTTCGCCCGCCTTTAAAACGGCTGCGCAGGCAGTGCCTTCAGGGTAAGGCAAGGTATCATGCTCTTTCACAATCAACGAACGGCGTAGGGGTATCATCATTAACGTGCCCAGCAGACCGCCAAAAATGGCCAATACCAAAATAATTACATAATCAAAATATTGGGCGGAATCTTTTGCCGTTAAAAACAAAAAGCCCGGTAACGTAAACACCACGCCAGAAGCGATACTTTCTCCTGCAGAGCCGGTGGTTTGAATAATATTGTTCTCTAAAATAGTGGTTTTAAACAAACGCTTACCAAGTGTTATTGCCAGTACGGCAATTGGGATAGAAGCAGACACTGTTAGTCCTGCATTCAATGCCAGGTATACGTTGGCAGCGCCAAACAAAATGCCGAAAATGCTGCCCATCACCAATGCCTTTAAGGTGAATTCCTTCATGTTGGTATCAGCACTAACATAGGGCTTAAATATCTTTTTCTCCATCTTAACAATTAATTTTTTCGAAAAAAATAACCGGTATTTGTAAAACCGGTTATGTGAAATATAATTTTTTATTGATGCCGTAAAATTGATGTTTTAATCAACTTGCGCCGTAGCCTCGTCTACTACTTTTGCCAATCTTTTAGTAAGGGGTAAAATTAAAATAAAAGCTACCACGGCTGCGATGGCACTAATAGCAAAGAAATAAGCTTTATTATCAAACTGGTCCCAAAAGCCGGCTAAAATGCCCGATATTTTTCCACCCAGCGATGTGGTGATAAACCAACCGCCCATCATCAGTGAGGTAAATCTTCTAGGTGCAACTTTAGATACCAACGACAAGCCAACAGGGCTCATAAATAATTCACTCACGGTGAACACACCATAGCTGGCGAATATCCACCCTGAAGAAACTTTGTTTACATAAATGTTGGCAGAAAGGCAGGCAAGCACCATCACCACCGAAGACAAGCCCGCAATCAGTGTTCCCCAGGCAAATTTTTCCGGTGTGGAAGGTTCTTTACGCCGGGCTCTTAAAAATCCGAAAAGGCCCACAATAACCGGCGTTAGTAAAATAATCCAGAAAGGATTGATTGATTGATAGATTTCTGTTGAAACCAGTTTAAGGTCCTGGCCTTGTGCCGGCCATTGATCTTTAGGTAAATTTTTAAAATAAGGATTAATGCCTACACCGGTAATTACTTTTCCATCCGGGCCTAAACTGGTTCTGAACTGCTTGTCAATTACAGGAAATTCCTGTGGATTGGTATTTACTTTTTCTAAAAATCCAAAAGGAGTTAATAGTTTTTCGGCTGCTGGTGGCGTTTCCCGGTTGGTATAGGTTTCTGCCCAAATGGTTAGGGCGGTAGAGTTTTGGTTATAAATGTTCCAAAAGATGATGGCCACACCAAATAGTGTAAGCAGTGCGCCAATGCGTTTTTTATCCAGACCCTCGCACCTGGCCCAGATTCGGAAATAAAAAATTATAATAGGAACGCAGGCAAAAATAAAGGCATCATTTGAGTCTGAACCAATGATATTGCCCGGGATTAACCATCCTATGGCCCCGGCAATAATTGCGGGTACAAAAACATACAATACTATTTTCGACATGGCCATGTCTTCCTTTTTAACGGGATTTATAATATCGCCCTGCTTTACATGTTTTTGGCCAAAGGCAAACCATATTAATGCAATGATCATTCCTATACCCGCTGCCGTAAAAGCATAGCCCCAGTTGTAATTATTTCTTAAATAAGCCGCCACGAAATTGCAGACAAATGCACCAATATTTACGCCCATATAAAAGATGTTATAGGCAATATCCTTCTTTGGTTTCAAGGCTTCAGTATTATAAATATTTCCAAGAAGGGTGCTGATATTTGGTTTAAAAAAACCATTGCCAACAATTACACAGCCCAGGCCGGTAAACAACAGCGCATTGCTACCGGGTATGCCTATAATGATGTAGCCCAGCGCCATTAGCGCCCCGCCAATAAAAATTGATTTGCGGTAACCGATATACCTGTCTGCCAACAATCCTCCCAAAAATGGCGTCAGGTAAACCAATGCTACATACGTGCCTACAATATCTATGGATAAAGCATTGTCCATTGCCCTTCCGCCTTTATCAGTAGCACGCAAAAACAAGGGCAAGATGCCAATCATTAAATAGAAACCAAACCGTTCCCACATTTCTGTAAAAAACAAAACATATAAGCCGCGTGGATGTTTGGCGGATTCGGTTTTTTCAATCATAGTTTATTTTTTTTTGTGCTGATAAATAGTTGGTGTCTCAAAATAGCGAATTTCTTTTGACTACTGCAAAACCGTTTTGCTATTTATAAAAACAGGAAGTCTTCCGTTCTTAAAAAAGATATGGTTTACTGTGAGGCCTGCTTTAAATTCGCAGTCCATTTAAATACATACAAAACAATTCAATTACATGAATCTATTATTAGTTGGCGGCGGCGGAAGAGAACATACCCTTGCATGGAAAATAAGCCAAAGCCCCCTTTGTGAGAAACTATTTATTGCGCCAGGTAATGCCGGTACCAGGCAATATGGAACCAATGTTTCCATAGCAGTAAATGATTTTGAAGCCCAGGCGGCTTTTTGCCTGAATAATAAAATTGACATGTTGATTGTAGGCCCTGAAGAACCATTGGTAAAAGGCATCTACGATTATTTTAATAACCGGACAGATACGGCACATATACAGGTGATTGGCCCATCCAAAGAAGCGGCGCAACTGGAAGGTAGTAAGGCTTATGCCAAAGCATTTATGGAACGCCACAATATCCCAACGGCAGCCTACAAAGAATTTAATGCATCTTCTTACGAAGCGGGTATGGAATACATTCGTAATCATCCATTGCCAATTGTACTAAAAGCGGATGGTCTTGCTGCGGGGAAAGGTGTTATCATTTGCAACAATCATATTGAAGCATTGGCGGAATTTCAACTAATGATACAACATTCCAAATTTGGGGAAGCCGGTAAAAGAGTAGTGATTGAACAATTTTTGGATGGTATTGAAGTAAGTGTTTTTGTATTGACAGATGGTAAAAATTTTGTGGTGTTGCCGGAAGCAAAAGATTATAAAAAAATCGGTGTCGGTGATACGGGTCCCAAT
>JANYFI010000013.1 GCA_025362765.1 Ferruginibacter sp.
CTGATGAAAAAACACTTAAATCTTCTGTCGGCGACGATCCGCTGGACATTTACAATTTTAAACTGGGCTTTGGTTATTATCACCAGTGCGCCCGCAATTGTTTACAGATAAACGCCGGTGGCGGTAAAAAATTCAGTGACATTGCTTTATACGCCGGGATAGCTGCAACCGACTGGAGCTGGAGCCCACTTGCCGCCGATTTTGACAATGATGGTATCAAAGACCTGTTTATCACCAATGGTATTTTGCGCCGCCCCAATGACCTTGACTTTATAAAATTCTTTCAACACGAACCGGAAATGATACCGGCCGTTCGGGAGATTTAGCGGCTATCAATAAGATGCCGCCGGGGAAAGTAAGCAACTATATGTTTAAAGGAACTGATAGTTTAAAATTTATTGATAATACCGTCACCTGGGGAATGCATCATCCCGGATGTAGCAACGGTGCCGCCTTTGCGGACTTGGATAATGACGGTGATCTTGACATTGTAATCAATAATATCAACGAGCCCGCAACTATTTACCGGAATAATGCAGTACAACAACTCAACAATCATTTTATAGAAGTGCAATTAACAGGGGATGCACAAAACAAGTTTGCCATTGGCGCAAAAGTTACCATTCAGCAAAAAGACAAAATACAAACTGGTTATGTCAATGCGACTAAAGGATTCGAAAGCGCTTCCCTCCAATACATTCATTTTGGTACGGGAACAGATTCCATTATTGATAAAATGGAAATCATCTGGCCTGATGGAAAAACACAAACATTGGTAAATGTAAAAACCAATCAACGGATTGCCGTTGACTTCAAAAACGCAGGAGCCAATCTCCCCAGACTAATGCCAGTTGCGGCAAGGCCAGACGTTAAAATGCTGTTTACAGATATTACAGACTCTGTCGGGCTTTTGTACAAACACCAGGAAAATAATTTCAATGATTTTAACGTACAGGCTTTTATTCCACACATGGTTTCTATCCAGGGACCAAAATTAGCAGTTGCAGATGTGAACGGTGACGGACTGGAAGATTTTTTTGTTTGCGGTGCTGCAAACCAGGCTGGCACCTTGTTTCAACAAACGGCTGCTGGTAAATTTGTTGCCACCAATCAACAATTATTTGCTGCTGATGCAACATGTGAAGATGTGAATGCAATATTCTTTGATGCAGACAATGATGGCGATAAAGATTTGTATGTGGTAAGCGGCGGCAATGAAACCGAAGCAAAAACAGCATCGGCTCTCGATAGATTATATATCAATGACGGTAAAGGAAATTTCAGTAAGTAAGTCACCTTGCCGCCCATTTATGGAAACAAATCGGTGGCCGTTGCTGCCGATATTGATCATGACGGGGACATGGATTTATTTGTTGGCGGAAGAGTAGTTGCCGGCAGTTATGGAACCATTCCGGATTCTTATTTATTGCTGAATGACGGTAGAGGAAATTTCAGCGTCGCCAATGAATCCATAGCGCCGGGTTTAAATAAAATTGGAATGGTAACGGATGCCCTTTGGACTGACATTGATAAAGATGGCTGGCAGGATTTAGTAATTGTCGGAGAATGGATGCCCATTACTATTTATAATAACCGGCAGGGGAAATTAATGAATGTTACTTCGGCGGCAGGATTAGAAAATATAACGGGGTTATGGACAAGTATTCATGCGGCCGATTTGAATAATGATGGAAACGAAGAACTGTTGGCGGGCAATTGGGGAGAAAATTCAAAGCTGCACGCCAGTGAACAATACCCTTTGAAATTATACGCCGCCGATTTGGATAACAATGGATCAATAGACCAGATTCTGGCTGCTGAAAAACAAGGTAAGTATTATACTTTTTTAGGTAAAGAAGAAATAGAAAAACAATTGCCTGCATTGATGCGAAAAAAGTACCTGTATTATTCCAGCTTTGCTGGTCAAACTGTTGATCAAATTTTTGGTGAAAAACTTGATCACATGAAAAAATTTGAAGCCAATAATTTAGCATCTGTAATGCTGCAGAATAACGGTAAAGGAAAGTACACTGTAAGTAAATTACCTGCGCAAGTCCAATGGTCGCCGGTGTTTGCGATGCTAGCCGGTGATTTTAATGCGGATAAAAAAACAGACATCATTACAGCAGGAAATTTTTACGGTGTGCTGCCTTATGAAGGCCGCTATGATGCCAGCTTTGGTAATGTATTGCTGAACATAGGAGCCAGTCATTTCAATGTGTTGTCGCCATTTCAATCTGGTTTTTCGGCAGGGGGGAGAAGTTAAGGATATCAAAAAAATAACATTGGCCAACGGCAGCCGGTGTTTGTTAGTTGCACGAAATAATGACCGGGTCCTTTTTTTTAGATACTGAATTGCGTAAGATAATTCTAACTCCGTATGTTTTAGCCCTTGAATTGCAAAAATCAATTTTCACCTCGCCTCCAGCAAACAAAACCCGTAACGTTCCACAATCAAGAACTCCCGGTCTCTGCCCACCAAATGTTCCTGCTGATTCCAGTGATCAAACAATACCACCGGGAGGGTGCCTTTTTCTTTTACCGCTTGCCAGTCAACAAATGCCACTTCATTTTTAAAATTAAAAAAACAAAACAGGCGGCTATTTTCCTTCTGCCTTAAAAATCCTGCCACGTGAATATTGAAAGGGCTTAGCCAGGTAATGTTACTCAAATCTGCCACCATCGGCAGTTTTTTGCGCAGGCTGATCAGTTGCTGCGTGGCTTTAAAAACCCGTTGTTCAATACTGCCTTCCACTTTTATCCGCTCATTTTTATCCCAGTCAATTACCGGGCGATGCATCCAGCGGTTATCATAACTCTTCGCAGGATTATCGAGGTAACTATAATCATTGGTATAGCCTGCTTCATCTCCATAAAATAACATAGGCAGGCCGCCAATAAAAAAGCTGCATGCCTGCATTACAATAATCCTGTTAATGGCGGTACTGATTGCTGCTTCATCGTTACTGCTGATGGCTTTCTCTAATCCACATAGCGACGCCAGTGTACCACTGATCCTTGCATCCTGTGTTTTTGGATTTACAGAAAACAGTGCGCCTGTTGCAGTTGAACCGGGTGTATTGCCCGAGTAAAAATCTTTTAAAAATTTACGGTGCTCATAAGGATTGAAAGACGCCTGCTGTATCATGTAGTCATCATATCCCAAACCAATATCATCGTGGCAGCGGGTGTAGGTCAACCAGGAAGTGCCGTAAGGTTTTTTCAACAATTCATGTTGTGCAGCTAACATTACCCTGGTATCACCGGTTGCCAGCGCATCCCACTGCAATGCCATCTGGGTGGCATTAT
>JANYFI010000031.1 GCA_025362765.1 Ferruginibacter sp.
GTTGGCTGGACAGTTATGTAGACAGGATGATGAAGGACGAAAAACAGGTAGATGCAAGTTACCGCCGTTTGGTAACCGATAAATTATTCAATTGGGCGCAGGCGCAGGTGACACCGGCAGAAAAGCAGGTTACCGGTGAAGAGTTAACTGCGATGCAGCATAACCATCAGCACTAAGAATTAAAAATTAAGAATTAGCCGGAGCATATACTGTTCCGGCTTTTTTTGCCCTTCAACTTTTAAGAAATAGCCCCCAAAATAAAAAGCCGCATCTTCTAAATCAGAAATCAATACATCAGACATCCTTTCCGCCTTTTTGTCGCAATTTTTTTATAGCATAATATTTGGGTTCATCAATCAACTATATTTGTTACCATAAATAATATACCGATATGAATTTTGGAAAAGAATTTGAAAAATATGCGGTGAAGCACCGGGGTATTAACAGCAATTTGTTAGACGATTATACTAAAAAAAACGCTGACAGGTTTAATGCGCAGAACCCATTTTTCGGGGGCACCGGGGCGGAAATAACTAACCTTACGCCCAATATCATTGAAGAAAGGCCTATGAATGTAGCCGTAATGGACGTTTATAGCCGTTTGATGATGGACAGAATTATTTTTATGGGCTATCCTGTTTCTGATGAGGTCGCCAACATTATCACCGCCCAGTTTTTATTTTTAGAAAGTACCGACCGTACAAAGGATATTCAGATGTACATTAATAGCCCAGGTGGAAGTGTATACGCAGGGTTGGGCATGTATGACACTATGCAGTTTGTTACGCCCGATATTGCTACCATTTGCACCGGCATGGCTGCAAGTATGGCGGCGGTGCTGATGTGTGCCGGTGCTCCCGGAAAACGAACTACGTTAAAACACAGCCGCATTATGCTGCACCAGCCAAGTGCGGGTGCAGGTGGACAGGCCAGCGATATTGAAATTACAGTAAATGAAATTCGCAAAATAAAAAGTGAGTTGTACGAGATTATTGCCCAGCATACGAGCCAGCCGTTTGACAAGGTAGCACAGGATTGCGAAAGAGATTACTGGATGACGTCTGCGGAAGCAAAAGATTATGGCATTGTGGATGAGGTATTGACCATTAATCCCCGCAAGGCAAAAAAAGAGTAGCAAAATAATTGTTGTACAGGCTTTGGTACTATTATTAAGTCCGCCGCGGCGGATTGTGTCACTCTCTTCTGTGTTAAATTTTATTGAGCGGCGCATTCAATTTTAAACAGCATTTCAAAAATTAATACAATGAATTATAATTATAGCAACAAACAAACCCGTTTCGACGATGAAGAAGAAGCTCCAGCAGCAATGCCGGAAAATCCGATGGAAAAAATGATGAGTGGATGGCAATTCGACAAAAAATTTATTGAACAACGCAAGATATTTTTGTGGGGTGTGGTAGATGATAAAAGTGCGAAAGACATCACCGCCCGCTTATTATACCTGGAAGCGATTGATCCGGGAAAAGAAATTACTTTTTACATCAATAGCCCCGGTGGTGTTGTAACAAGCGGAATGGTGATTTACGACACGATGCAAATGATCTCCTCACCTGTCAGTACCGTTTGTATGGGAATGGCGGCAAGTATGGGAAGTATTCTGCTAAGCGGTGGTGAAAAAGGAAGACGTTTTATTTTCCCCAGCGGGCAGGTCATGATTCACCAGCCAAGTGGTGGCGGACAAGGCGTAAGTGCCGACCTGGAAATTATGGCAGTGCAGATATTGAAGATTAAGCAAATGGGCGCACATATATTGGCTGATAATTGCGGGCAGACCTACGAAAAAGTGATGAAAGATTTTGACCGCGATTATTGGATGGACTCAAAGGAATCTGTAGGCTACGGTATTGTAGACGGCGTGATCAATAAATTATAATGCAATTTTAATAAGTTGACAATGGCCGGTTTTATCACCGGCCATTTTTCATTAATAAGAAGTTGACCTTTGGCGAATCGTTATAGATGCCGGGACGGAAATTAGCATGCATCGCATCATCAATTATCAATTAACCAATTATCCATTATCATCCTACCTTTACAATATGCATTTTGAAGAGATCATAAACGCAAAACTTAGCAAGGATACCGACCGGCCGATGATGAAAAAAGAGCCTTTCCCGGTAAGCGAGGGATTGCAGACCTACCTTAAAAAATATGGCAGAGATATAACGTTGCCCATTGCCTACAGGGATTTATTAAATTACCGTTTTGCCACTTCTTTGCGGGATAAAAAAGGAAAATTAACCCACTGGGAAACGGCGGTGTACGATTTTAAGGAAATGGAATTTTTAAAGGAAGGCCTGATAAAAACCTATGCCATTCTTAAAACCGAAGGCAATTTAAATTACATCAAGCACCTGGATGTCGAAAGAATAGACTTTTGTGAATTTGGCAACAGCGTGCCTTTCAGGATAAGAATCATCAATAAAATTAACGACAATTACGACCATTATTATATTAAATCAATAGACGCTTCCCGAATTTATGGGCTGGAGCTGGAGCACCTGCTGTCGCCCAACCGTATTACTTTTCTGTATCATAAAAATACGCTGGTGGAAGAACACATTCCAGGGATACCAGGCGATGTATTTTTACAGGATTACCTGAACCTGCCTGAAACAAATAAAATCCGGATCGCCAAAGAATTTGTAAAATTCAACGAACGTTGTTTTGCCCGTTTACTGGGTGATATGCGTGCCTATAACTTTGTGATAGATATCACACCGGATATTGAAGATTATCAATACCGCATGCGGGCCATAGATTTCGATCAGCAATCCTACGAAGCCAAAAAGAATTTATACCTGCCCCAATTTTACAAGGAAAATTTTGAGTATGTTGATTTGGTTTTAAAAAATCTGAGTCCTGATGTGATTGAACAATACCAGGCGGAAGAACGCACCACTATGGCGTACCGCGTTATCGCCAGCCGCCGCCAGATAATGGAACTGCTCAACATCATGATAAAAGATGAAATTTCTGAAAACTACAAAGTAAAATTGTTGCGCAACGAACTGAATGAGCATTTTAATACTAATTATTTTTCAGGCTGTAACACCATGGGCGCCATTGTAAAACGCCAGTTGAAACAAATGTTGCAAAAACACCTGCTACAGGTGCCAAAATAGCGCTAACGCCTTTTTTTTATTCTTTACAATTTTCAAGCGGCTGTTTTATTAGCCTTACTACACTTACAATACATATTTTTCGTTGTTGTATTTTAACAATTGCTGCAACGTTCTATAACATATAATTGTCTGTTATAGAGCCTGCAATTGGTTATATTTGCAGTCCTAATAAATAAACGAGCGTTTAAACAGCGGATACAATGGCTAAACAACAAACATTACACTGTTCATTCTGCGGCAGAAGCCGCGATGAAGTAAAAATACTGATAGCAGGGCAGGAAGGGCATATTTGTGAAAATTGCGTAGAGCATGCTCAGGAAATCATCGGGCAGGAGTTGACGATTTACCCTGAATCAAAGCAGGGCGGCGCTGCGCATAAACTGACAGTTAGAAAGCCAATTGAAATAAAGAAATTTCTGGATGAGTATGTGATAGGTCAGGATGATGCCAAAAAAATCCTGGCTGTGGCGGTATACAATCATTACAAAAGGCTCAATCAAAAAGTGGAGAATGATGTAGAGATTGAAAAGAGCAACATCATCATGGTGGGCGAAACCGGTACCGGTAAAACCCTGCTGGCAAAATCCATTGCCCGTATGCTGAACGTGCCATTCGCTATTGTGGATGCTACTGTATTTACAGAAGCTGGTTATGTGGGTGAAGATGTGGAAAGTATGCTGAGCCGCTTGTTGCAGGCTTGTAACTACGATGTGGCAGCGGCGGAAAAAGGAATTGTATTTATTGATGAAATTGATAAAGTAGCCCGAAAGAGCGATAACCCTTCCATTACAAGAGATGTGAGCGGGGAAGGCGTACAACAAGGCTTATTAAAATTACTGGAAGGTACAGAAGTGCTGGTGCCCCCACAGGGTGGACGTAAACATCCTGAACAAAAACTGGTAAAAGTAAATACCCAAAATATTCTCTTCATTTGCGGGGGCGCTTTCGATGGCGTTGATCGCATCATTGCCCGCCGCGTAAATACACATGCCATTGGCTTTAGCGTGAACAAAGAGTTGCAGGAGTTTCAGCAAAAAAACCTGTTGCAATTTGTGAATGCGGTAGATTTAAAAACCTTTGGGTTGATACCTGAATTACTCGGTCGTTTACCGGTGATTACTTACCTGAATCCATTGGATGCGCCCACTTTGCGTAACATTTTAACTGAGCCGAAAAATGCGCTGGTAAAACAATTTACCCGCTTGTTTGATATTGAAGGAATAGCCCTTACGTTTGAACCCGCCGTATACGACTTTATGGTTGAAAAGGCACTCGAATATAAACTGGGCGCAAGAGGCCTGCGCAGTATTTGCGAAAGTATTTTAACCGACGCGATGTACGAACTGCCTTCTCAAAAAGTGAAAACTTTTGCTGTAACGCTTGAATATGCGCAGCGTAAATTTAATACCAGCAAAATGAGTATGCTAAAAGTGGCATAAGAAAAATAAAACAATTAGGGACTGCAATTTTTAATTGCGGTTTTTTTGTTTTTAAATGAACTTCTTTTCTCCCCAACTTTCAAACAACTACAATTCATTTTAGGTGGTTGTTGTATTTCAATATATTTTTACGCCCGAAAGAAAATGGAACAAAAATATTGCGACAAAGAAATCGTGGGATACTTCAATAAAAGTTAAGAAATGGGATATAGTACAAGTGTGCGCTGTAATCCGCCGGGGTGAATTTCACATTGGATTGTAGCCAAAACAAAAATATTTATCTCCTTTTCTTTTAAGAAAAAGAGGCCAACTTTAACCGATAAAAATTTATAATGGTAGACGTAATTCTCGGACTGCAATGGGGTGACGAGGGCAAAGGAAAAATTGTTGATTATTTTGCTCCCAATTATGATGTAATTGCCCGTTTTCAGGGCGGCCCTAACGCAGGGCATACTTTGTACGTGGAGGGTAAAAAAGTAGTATTGCATCAAATACCCAGCGGTATTTTTCATGAGGGAAAAGCTAACCTGATTGGTAACGGTGTGGTATTGGATCCCGTAACATTGAAAAAAGAATGTGCCGTAGTGGCGTCTATGGGTGTAGACTACAAGAAAAATTTGTACATCAGCGAAAGGGCGCATTTAATTTTACCTACCCACAGGGCGTTGGATAAAGCAAGTGAAGTAGCAAAAGGCAACGAAAAAATTGGTTCTACTTTAAAAGGTATTGGACCAGCATATATGGATAAAACAGGCCGCAATGGTTTACGGGTGGGCGATTTATTAGATAAAAATTTCACATCACAATACATCAAATTAAGGCTGAAACACCAGCGACTGCTGGACAATTATAATTTTCAGGAAGACATTAGTACCTGGGAAGACGAGTTTTTTGAAGCAATTGAAGAGCTGAGAAGTTTTAACATAGTGAACGGCGAATATTTTATCAACGATAAAATACAGCAGGGTAAAAAAGTATTGGCAGAAGGCGCCCAGGGAAGTATGCTGGATGTTGATTTTGGCACCTTTCCATTTGTGACCAGCAGCAGTACTATTTCTGCAGGTGTTTGTAGCGGCCTCGGAATAGCACCACAAAAAATAAAAGATGTTTTTGGTGTATCAAAAGCCTATTGTACCAGGGTGGGCAGTGGTCCTTTTCCTACCGAACTTGATGACGATATGGGCGAACTCATCCGCAAAACCGGCAGCGAATTTGGCGCAACTACTGGCAGGCCGAGACGTTGTGGATGGATTGATTTGGTGGCGCTGCAATTTGCCTGTATGATCAATGGAGTTACCCAGATCATTATGACAAAAACTGATATTCTCGATGCATTGCCTGAGCTGAAGGTTTGCAATGGATATTCTATTAACGGAGAAGAAAAAAGTTATGTTCCCTTCCAGATGAGTAAGGTTAAAATTGATCCGATTCTTACAAGTTTTGAAGGCTGGCAAACCGACATTACAAAAATTGATAATTATACTGAGCTGCCGCTGAAAATGAAAGAGTATATTGATTACATTAATAATTTCCTGAAAGTTCCGGTAAAATACATCAGCAATGGCCCAGGCAGAGATCAAATTATACTTGCATAAAAAATAATTATAAAATAAATGCCTTTTTTTTTGGCTAATTAAAAATCTATCGGAAATTTTACAGTAATAACTGGTTAAATTATGGCAACAAAATCCAACAAAGAAAAAAAGACTAGTCCTGCAGAGGATACACCTTCAAAAAAAGATGCGCCCAAAGCATCACCGAAATCTAAAAAAGGCGATGATGATGATGACGACGATGAAATAGAGGAAGATACTGCACCTGTCAAAAAAGGGAAGGCTACTGCAAAAAAAGGCAAGGAGGACGACGATGATGACGATGACGATATTGAAGTAGATGATGAATGGGAAAAGGGAGAAGACGAAGATGATTGGGATAAAGACTTTGACGAATTTGACGTACCAAAATCTGCCGCCAAAAAAACAGCCGGGAAAAAATCGCCCAAGGATGAAGAAGAGGATGAGTTTAAAGATCTCGGCTTTGATGATTTAGATGTTGATGGCGGAGGTTTTGACGACGACGATGATGATTTTTAGATAAAGTTTTAAATAAGATTATTGCAATTGTGAGTGGTTAAAATATCAAAGTGAAAAAGACTACAACTTTTGTAATCAGTGATTTTACCTCTTTTAGATTAAAAATGTTGAACTGGTCAAAACAGTTCAACATTTTTTGTTTACTGGATAACAATGCGTATCATTTTGATGTACCCCAGTTTGAATCTCTACTGGCAGTTGGATGTAATGCATCATTGCAAGACAATGCAGGCAACGCTTTTGAGTCTTTAAAGGAATTTAGCAGCCATCATCAGGATTGGTTGTTTGGACATTTAGCATACGACCTGAAGAACGAAACTGCTCCTTTACAATCTCGTAATTTTGATGGCATCGGTTTTAAGGATATTCATTTTTTTGTGCCTGAAACGGTGCTGCAATTGACTGGGCAAACACTCACTATTTTTAGTGAGGCAAATGCCAACTTGCTATTTGATGAAATAATAACCGGCGAAGAGTATAAAGAGGTTGCGGGTGATATAGTTACCATTCACAACAGGTTTAGTCAGGCAGACTATATTAAAAGCATACAAAAAATTCAGCAGCACATTTTAAGGGGAGACTGTTATGAACTAAATTTTTGCCAGGAGTTTTATTCATCCGGTGCTGAGATCTGTCCCAGGACCGTCTATCAAAGATTAATTCAGCTTTCTCCAAGTCCTTTTGCTGCTTTATATAGAGCTGGTGAA
>JANYFI010000099.1 GCA_025362765.1 Ferruginibacter sp.
TATGAGCTTAAGAAAAAAATTTAAAGTAGAAGGAGATGAAGTGGATACCGGTCCGTTAAACGATATCCTTTTTATCCTGATGTTCTTTTTCCTGATTATTTCTACACTGGCCAATCCCAATGTAATTAAGCTGAGTAACCCCAAAGCAAAAAGTGATACTAAGGCCAAACAAAGCGTAATTGTAAGCATTGATAAAAATCGAGTGGTGCATGTTGGTCAGCAAAAAATTATTTTTGATTCGCTTGAATCGCAGTTAAGAAATCATATACACGTTGGTGACAGTATTAAACCCGCAGTAGTGATCAATGCAGATTCACTGGTGGCGTGGAAAGACATCGTGAAAATAATGAGTGTAGCAAAAAAACTCGGTGCTACCACTTCGGCATCAGTGAGCAATCAATAAATATTTGTTTATCGTTAATACAGTTAAGGCGTTTATTTTAAATAAAACAAGCGCCTTTGATATAAATGAAGCATCTGTGAATGTTTAATAACAGTAGAAAAGATACTTTAATATCTTGCCGCAAAATACCCGCTAAATAAAAGAAGCAGTCACCATTCTCTCCTTTCCGAAAAGATCTTTTTTAATAGATACCGTTTTGTAATTATTAGCAAACAGGGCGGCAGTTTTTTTTGCAAAATCCTCATGCGTTTCCATAAAAATAGTGCCAGTTGGGTTAAGGTGTGTTTTACCAAAAGCAGCTATCTTTTCATAGAATAATAAAGGAGAATTATCGGGCACAAATAGGGCCTGGTGCGGCTCGAAGGCGGTTACATTGATATCCAGTTTATCTTTTTCATTTAGTGGAATGTAAGGCGGGTTGCTGATGATACAATCAAACTTTGGTAAATTGTTCCATTGCTTTTCGGCTAAAAAATCAACTGCCAAAAAATCAATTGCAGTTTGTTGTACCGCTGCATTTTCTTTAGCGATTTTTAACGCATCCCTACTCACATCTATCGCCGTAACAGTTGCTTCAGGCATATTCTTTTTTACAGCAATGGCAATGCAACCACTGCCGGTACCGATGTCTAAAATGGATGGTCTGGCATTGGCAAGCATTGCCTGATCTACTACCAGTTTAACCAGTTCTTCCGTCTCCGGGCGTGGAATTAAAACATGTTCATTTACTGTTAACTTCATTTTGTAAAACCAGGCTTCGCCTAAAACATATTGCACTGGTTTATGTTGGAGTAATGCAGTCAGCGCCTTATTTAATTGCCCAATAACTGTAGTGGATAAAAGCAGGCCGGGATTTTTTATTATCTCAAAACGTTCAATGCCGGCAACGCTTTCAAACACCCAGTCCGTAATTACCGTGGCTTCATTCAGGCTGAAAATTGTTTGCAATTGTTGCAAAAAGTTGCGGTATTGTTGATTGGTTGTCATCTTAGCAAACATACTTTATTTTTCTATACTTAAATTTGTCGCCTGACAATACATGAAACATATATGCAACGTTGCCTGCAGCTGGCAAAACTGGGAGCAGGTAATGTGGCGCCCAACCCCATGGTAGGGGCGGTATTGGTACACCAGGGTCGTATCATTGGCGAAGGCTACCACCAGCAATATGGCCAGGCCCATGCCGAGGTAAATTGCATCAATAGCGTGCAGGAATCCAATCGTTCAGTCATACAAAAAAGTACGTTGTATGTATCGCTGGAACCTTGCGCACATTATGGAAAAACGCCGCCCTGTGCTGATCTTATCATCAAAAATAAAATCCCGCTGGTAGTAATTGGTTGCAGGGATAGTTATGAAGAAGTAGACGGTAAGGGCATTCAAAAATTACAACAGGCCGGAATTGAAGTGATTACCGGTGTTTTGGAAAGCGAGTCGCTTGAACTGAACAAAAGGTTCTTTACTTTTTATACCAAACAACGGCCTTATATCATTTTAAAATGGGCGCAAAGTAAAGATCATGTAATTGCCAATGCGGATTATTCAGCACTAAAAATCAGCAATGATATTACCAACCGACTGGTGCACAAATGGCGTGGTGAAGAAGCTGCCATACTGATAGGAACCAATACTGCATTGCATGATAACCCGGCACTTACCAATCGTTTGTGGTACGGAAATAATCCGGTAAGACTGATAATCGACAAGCAATTGAAATTACCCGGTA
>JANYFI010000524.1 GCA_025362765.1 Ferruginibacter sp.
AACTGTTTCTTCTATCACTACCACTTTGCCATCTGCGGGAGCAATAACCTCATTATCGTTGATGGTTAACACACGATTGGGTATCCGGAAAAAAGAGATCAGGAACAACAATAAAAAAAGCGTTGCGAAAAAAATCACCCATCCAAGCCAGGCATTGCTGGCGCTGAAAAAATAAAAATAAATTAAATTAATGGCGCCAAACATAAGTGCGCCGATGGCGATAGATTTGTATCCTTCTCTGTGAATCGTCATGCGTTAGATTTGAAAAGCAAATGTACGTTGCAGAAATACAAAATTTTTAGTTTTGAAGACAAATGTTTCGCTTAAAGGCTACAACGAATACACTAAATAATCTTTCGTAGGTGATATATTCTTTGCATTGAAATAAATATGCTTACTAAACAAACATTCTTACATACAACCATACAAAAGGAACGGCCACCAACAAAGAATCAAAGCGGTCTAAAAAGCCGCCGTGTCCGGGCATAATCGAGCCGCTGTCTTTTACATTGGCCATGCGTTTTATTTTGCTTTCCAGTAGATCACCTGCTGTGCCAAAGACGGCACAAATGGCCGCAATAACTACCCAGTGAAATACCGGGATTTGCTTCGCCACAGGAATAAAATAACCCAGTAAACCAATTACAACTACACAAAGTAAGGCTCCTCCAGCAGTGCCTTCCCAGGTTTTCTTAGGTGAAATTTTTGAGAAAGGCGTTTTACCAATAAAGGAACCTACGATATATGCCATAGTATCATTTATCCAAATGGAAAAAATAATCACACACGGAATTACTCTTGCGTCAAAGTATGCTAATGTGATTACTTGGGAAGGATAAGGCAAATTCGGGCTTGCAAATTGAAAGTAAATTCCAATCATTAAAAGTATAGGCAACGTTATATAAACCAATCCTAATAATGAATACAATAGATATTTCTCTCCATAAATTTTCTTCATCAGTTTTACAAACTCGTACCAGCAGCCAAAATGAACGATGGTAAAGAGCGTTATAAAACTCCATTGGTTCCATAATAAACCAGTTAGCATTACTGCAACAAAAACCACCGCCGTTAGGGCACGTGTTTTTAATACTTCAACATTTATCGCCATTAAATTACAATTGATGGGTGTTGCCGTTATTTTCCGCATCGGCTAAAAAAGGATTATTGGAATCTATATAACCGGGTATCAGCACTTCTTCTCCCGGCCGGTCAATATCATTTTTGCTGATTTTTTCAAAATATTTAAATAAGCCAACCACGGCTGCAATGCCGATTAATCCTATCCACAATGGAAAATGATCATCAATTTTTGAGGGATCTGTTTTTGCGCCCGGCTTCGTTGAAATGTATAACATCGTAATGGCAAAAGCATTATTAAAAAAATGCCCAATAATGTTTAACCAGATATTGCCTGTACGGTAATACACCCACCCCAGCACAAAGCCTAATGCAAAACGGCTTAAAAAACCGAGGTACGAGCCGTGAACGGCACTAAAAATGATAGCAGTAACCACTATAGCCAGGATCGGCTTCTTAAACCACCGGGATAATAAATTCTGCAAGCCGCCTCTAAACATGGTTTCTTCAAACACTGCTGGTAAAAAAGCAATCACTATAACAGAAAGCAAATAATCTCCAAAACCATTCATTCTCGCTATCACCGCTATTTGCCTGTTGTAAGCATCTTCCGCCTCCTTAAACTGTAGCAACGTGGCTTTCGACCAGGGCAACATTTCAGTTAATTCCTGCAATGCACCAACTACAGGCAGGCAGGCAAACATTATCAATATAATAAAAGCTACTTGCTTTACATCTACCCGATGTGTAAAACCCAGGTGCATCCAAGGCTTTCTGTGACATACCAGGGCGTAAAAAAACGGAGGTAAAAAAAATAAAAATAAAGTGCTGATAAACTGCATCCATCTTAATGCATTGGCATTTTCAGGTACCAGTAATTTATCCATGATGGCGGCAGAAGATCCGCCTGAAAAGTCTTTGAGATGAAACTTGCCCACCAGCGGAAGCAAACTTAAAATCCCGCCGAAAATAAGTCCACCACCACAAAATACCGCCAATATGCTTAATTGACCCCAGTAACTATACCTTTTTGTAGCAAAATGCGCCATAGTGATTGCTTATAAGTGCGTAAATTTACACCCTAAAAAGTTTACAGTGTACAGTTTGTTGCTTACTGATGGCAGGGCATTGACTCGTCTAACAACTTAAAACCATCAACTGTAAACCATAAAAAAATCTTATGCCTTCTATCGGTAACATACAACTTCCTGACTTTCCTTTATTATTGGCTCCAATGGAGGATGTAAGCGACCCGCCGTTCAGGGCCGTTTGCAAAGACAAAGGCGCCGATTTGATGTACACTGAATTTATCTCTTCAGAAGGATTGATAAGAGATGCGATCAAGAGCAGGCAAAAGCTGGATATTTTTGATTATGAAAAACCGGTCGGTATACAAATTTTTGGAGGCGATGAAGAAAGCCTTTCTCTCGCCGCAAAAATTGTAGATGTAACCAATCCGGATTTACTGGATATTAATTTTGGCTGCCCGGTAAAAAAAGTAGCAATGAAAGGTGCCGGCGCCGGTGTACTAAAAGATGTTGACCTGATGGTAAGGTTAACTGCCGCTGTGGTAAAATCAACCTCTTTGCCGGTGACTGTTAAAACAAGGTTGGGTTGGGATGATGAACACCGCAATATTGAAGAAGTAGCTGAACGCCTGCAGGATGTTGGCATCAAAGCGCTCGCCATACATGGCCGCACCCGTGCACAGATGTATAAGGGCAGCGCCGATTGGGAACTGATTGGCAGAGTGAAAAACAACCCACGAATTAAAATACCGATTTTTGGGAATGGCGATATTGACAGTCCGCAAAAAGCGCTTGAGTATAAAAATAAATTCGGAGTTGATGGCATTATGATTGGTCGTGCTGCTATTGGATATCCTTGGATATTTGAAGAAATAAAACATTTCTTACAGACTGGTGAACAGCTGCCATCACCCTCCATTGAAGACAGAATAGCCGTTTGTAAAAAGCACCTGCATAAATCTTTTGAATGGAAAGGGCCACTTGTAGGCATTTTCGAGATGAGGCGGCATTATGCCAATTATTTAAAGGGCCTGCCCGGCATTAAAGAATACAGGTACCAGTTGGTAACTTTAAAAACGGTAGAAGAAATTGATGCGGTACTGGATGAAATTGTTAGCAAATATGCCGGCTATGCATTTGAAAAAACACCGATTGAATTAATCAATTATCACGAAAAATGCCCGCTGTAATGTAGCACCGGGCTTATTTCCTTTTTTTGTTTATGCCGCCTTGCCAGTCACCTTGTGAATATATTGTTCCCCTTAAAGCAACTTTACTGGCGTCATCACCCACATTTTTTTATACCCTATTATTTTAGCTCAGCTACATAAGACTGAAGTCCACGGCTGTATTGATGTGCCCTTTTTTCAGCCACCACATCAGCCGCTAATATAATGGCGGCCTGGATGGCCAATGCTATACCAAGTCCTGCGCAAAAAGCATCATCAGTTTTAAAATAAAAAAATAAGCCGAGCCCTGCAAGCAATAAAACAATTTCCGTGTACCGGTAAAATACAAAGTTTTTATTCACTCTTTCCATTCGCGGAATTTCTTTGGTTCTTAAATCCTCGTGCACCATATCGTATGCGTACACATTCCTTATCCTGTACTGGTCGCATTTTTTATATACAGTAAAACCCACAACAAATTGAAAGAGGCCAATCGCTAACAACGCAATGGCAAAACCTTTGTACCAGTTTGTTTTCAGGTAAAAGAAAAATACCAAAGCCAGTATGATAGCCGTCACGCCGACAATAATAAACAGCAGGCTTTCTGATTTTTCGGCGTTAAAATACGTTTCAATATCGGTTTTTGAAAACATGTAGTTGGTTTAACAGGTAAGATAAAAATAAAATCAGTTTTATACAATGGCGTCCAATATATCCTTTGAGAGTGGTGACACTGACGGATCAAAATAATGAGTTAATACTCCTTCTTCATCCACTAAATATTTTGAAAAATTCCAAACAGGTGCCAGATTATTCCAGCCATTTTTAGCAGCATCGCTTAACCAGTTAAACACATTGTTTTGCGCATCGCCTTTTATGACCTGGCTCTTTTTCATTAATGAAAAACTAAGGCCATAGTTTATTTTGCAGAACGTTGCAATATCAGCATCCGTGCCTTTTTCCTGATGTTTAAAATCATTGGCGGGAAAAGCCAGCACCACTAATTTATTTTTGTGTTCACTGTATAATTTTTCAAGTTCGGCATATTGATTTGTATAGCCACAATCAGTCGCAGTATTAACGAGCAGCATTTTTTTGCCCTTTAACTCTTTCAATAAAAGTGACTCGCCATTGATCTTCATTGCTTCTAAATTGTAGATAGACACAACCGGCTTTTTATTTAAAGTGTTCCCTTTTATCCTACCACTTTTCAGGCTGCTCAATCGCATTAAAACAGGATAAATACTTTTTAGCAATTGCTGTTTTATCGTCATGATTGTTGATTGTGATCCCAATATTATTTTATCAGCCATTTAAATATTTTCAATTTGCCTTTGTATGTGGGATATTTCATTGCAGGATCAAACCAGATGGGTGATTTTAGCATTCCCTTTTTATGACTAAATGTATCAAAAGAAAATTTACCGTGATAATTACCTGTACCGCTAAACCCGCGGCCGCCAAAAGGAAGTTCATGATTGGTTAAATGCAATGCTGCATTGTTAATACAGCCACCTCCAAAAGGAATAGTACTAATCCATTCCTTTGCTTTTTTATTGCTGTCCGTAAAGATGTAAAATGCCAGTGGATTGGGATTTTTAGCAATGATCGTCTGCGCCTCCTGCATGGTGATAAAACTTAGAATAGGTAATACAGGTCCAAATATTTCTTCTTTCATTATAGGCGAATCCATAGACACATTGTCCATCACAACAGGTTCAATATACAAGGTAGCCTTGTCCGTTTTTCCTCCCATAACGATGTCGCCTTGCTGAAGGTAAGCGACTATTCTGTCAAACTGTTTTTCATTGATGATGCGGCCATAATCGTAACTTTTTTTTGCATCATTTCCCAAAAACTGCAGCACTGCTTTTTGCAGTTCCTGCATCAACGCTTCTTTTTTTGTTGCGTGTACCAGCACATAGTCTGGCGTTACACACATCTGCCCCGCATTAGAAAACTTAGCCATGGCAATGCGCTTAGCCGCTACTGTAATATCGGCATCAGCCTCCACAACACAGGGACTTTTTCCACCTAACTCTAATGTTACGGGCACTAAGTTTTTGGCAGCCATCTGGTAAATTATTTTACCAACGGCAGTACTGCCGGTATAAAAAACATGATCGAATATAAAGTTGTTCATCATCTCCGGAATTACTGTGGCACCATCGCCCTCAATAAACAACACATATTGTTCATCGAAAGTTTCGGCAATAATTTGTTTCATAATGGCCGCCGTGGCTGGAGCAAATTCAGAAGCTTTCAATACCACACAATTACCAGCAGCAATGGCTCCGGCCAATGGCGTAAACAGTAATTGCATAGGATAGTTCCATGGAGCAATAATCAAAACCGTTCCCAATGGTTCCTTTACAATAAAACTGCCCGATGGAATATTCAGCAAGTTTGTGGCAACAGATTCCCGCTTCATCCATTTTTGTAAATGCCTGAGCGCATAAGAAATTTCTGATAACAAAAAACCGGTTTCCGTAACCCAGGTTTCTTCCCGGCTCTTTTTTAGATCTTTATAAAGTGCTTCCTGTATGGCAAGCTCGTATTTTATTATCGTTTGCTTTAAAAGATTTAATTGGTCTTTACGGAACGAATATGATTTTGTAACGCCGGTATCAAAATATTGCCGCATTTTTAAAAGATCATTTATAACCGCCATAATGATAATTTTGCAGCAAGGTAATTAAACCATTTTTATGACGGATGAAGAGTATATGAAACAGGCGCTGAAAGAAGCGCAGCGGGCCTATGATGAAGGAGAAGTGCCCGTTGGTGCCGTGATTGTAATGAATGAACGCATCATTGCCAGGGGATATAACCAGGTAGAAAAACTAACAGACAGCACAGCCCATGCAGAGATCATTGCATTAACCGCGGCGTTTAATTTTTTGGGAAGTAAATATTTGCCTGATGCAACCTTGTATGTTACCGTTCAGCCATGCCTGATGTGCAGTGGTGCATTATACTGGAGCAAAATCAGCCGTATAGTGTATGGGGCGGAAGATGAAAAAAACGGGTATAAAAGAGTAGCGCAGCATGTGTCGCCCTTTCATCCTAAAACAGTAGTAATTGGTGGCGTACTACAAAGTGAATGCGCACAATTGATGAAGGATTTTTTTAAAGAACGGCGATAATGCGGCACTGAAGAAGAAACACTAAATAAAGATGCGGTTAAAGTATTACCAGTTTTTTTCTTATTACTTTACTTTGTTCTGTAATCGAAATAAAATAAATACCTGGAGTCAGCGATAAAAACATGGCTATTTCTTCCTGGCCGGATATCAGCAGCCTGCTGTCTTGCTTCCACAACTTACCTCTCGTGTCTGTAATTTTTACCTGCGCAATACCTGCCTCAAAACCTGTTACCTGCAGGAACACTTTATTTTTTGCAGGATTTGGATAAATTATTAAAGATGGCGGCTGAGCGTCCTGCGGCTGTTTTCGGAGAAAAGTATTTTGAACGACATCGGTGTTAGCGCTGTCTCTAACCGCACCTAACTGGCCGAAACAAAGCTGACACAGCAAACAATTTATTATTAAGAAATAAAGCCGTAGCATAGTTTGAATTTATGGGGCAGTAAAACTAATGTCATTATTTCATAAAGATTTCCTAAAAACGAAACGGCATTGTATTTGTCGTCTCGGTATAAGCACTTTACTTTGCAAGTAAGTAACGGGTTATACGTTACATTAAATAAGTATTTACATTTAAATCAATTAAAATAAACAATTATGGCATTTACACTACCGGCATTACCATATGCATTGAACGCATTGGAGCCACATATTGACGAACTAACCATGCAAATACATCATGGAAAACATCACCAGGCTTACGTTGACAACCTTAACAAAGCACTTGCAGGCACTCCGAACGAGGGCAAAACTTTGGAAGAAATTGTTGCGATAGCGGGTACGCTTGGTGCCCCGGTTCGTAACAATGGTGGTGGCCACTGGAACCATAGTTTTTTTTGGGAAACGATGGCACCCAACGCAGGAGGCATACCTTCAGGTACCCTGGCAGATGCCATTACAACAGCCTTTGGTTCTTTCGATACATTTAAGGAAAAATTTGCCGCAGCCGGTCTTGGCCGCTTTGGTAGTGGCTGGGCTTGGTTGATAGTAAAAGATGGCAAACTTGAAATTGCTTCAACGCCTAACCAGGATAATCCTCTGATGGACATTGCTGAAGTGAAAGGCCATCCAATTTTAGGTGTAGATGTTTGGGAACATGCTTACTATCTTAAATACCAGAACAAACGCCCTGACTACCTCGCCGCATTCTGGCATGTAATAAACTGGAAAAAAGTAACTGAACGTTTCGACGCCGCTTCTAAATAAATAGAATCACCTTTTGCCAGGCCGCAATAAAACATTGCGGCTTTTTTATGTGGGTAATTGAATAAATAACAGCGTAATTACTTCTACAGTATTTTTTAGTTAAGATGAAATATTAAATGCTACGCAATTGGCAGTATTGTTGAAGTAGGAGAACATACTTATTTCATCTAAATTTTATTATTATGCCATTTATACAATCGGCCCAAAATAACAACAATCCCGTAACTATTTATTATGAAATTGCAGGCAACGGAACCCCAGTAGTATTTATTCATGGCTGGCCATTAAATGGATCCATGTGGGAATACCAGGTTACTACACTTGCTCAGCAAGGTATGCAGTGTATAACCTATGACAGACGAGGCTTTGGTAAGTCTGATCAAACTTACGAAGGCTATGATTATGCGACATTGGCCGGTGATTTAAAATCGTTGCTTGATGCGCTGAATTTAAATGATGTTACGCTTGTAGGATTTTCAATGGGGGGCGGTGAGATTGCAAAATATTTTTCTTTGCATGGCGGTGCGAGGGTTTCAAAAGTTGTGTTGGTAAGTTCGGTAGTGCCTTACATGCTACAAACTGCGGATAATCCTGAGGGCGTGCCGCAGGAAATTTTTGATACAATGGCTGCCGGCATAATGGAAGACAGGCCGGCATTTATGGAAAATTTTGCAAAAGATTTTTTTGGCGTGTCTTTATTGAATCATCGGGTAAGCGATGCTTTTCTTGCAAATAATTTAACAGAAGTAATGAAGGCCTCCCCTTTCGCAACGCTGCAATGTGCGCTGTCATTTTCATCCACTGATTTCAGGAACGACGTAGTAAAAATTAATGTTCCGACCCTAATCATTCATGGTGATAGCGATAAAACGGTGCCGATAAAAGCTACTGGAGAAGAAAGCGCAAAACTTATTACCGGAGCTAATTTTATTGTGTATGAAGGTGAGCCACATGGCTTATGGT